>SBFR01000229.1 GCA_006227105.1 Bacteroidota bacterium | reverse complement strand
ACAACAGTGTCATTGATGTTAATGTCAAATTCGGATAGATCTTTCCAGCCTTGCTCGGTGTCATCTTCTGCAAATTCAACTGCCTTTCGGATAGCTTTATCTCCACCTGCAATAAGTCCAACAACAATTCCATGATCTACACCAAAGGTAGGGGGACATTCGCTGGCATCAACTACACCCAGTCTACCGCTGGTTCCTGCTCCCAAATAGAATAATCGCCCACCTTTCTTCATTCGCTCAAAACAAGCATCTACGAATGCGGTTATAGAAGGAATTTCCTTTTCGACAGCAAAGGCTACAGTTTTGTCTTCGTTGTTGATATTGACCAAAAGCTCGCTGGTCGACATTTTTTCAAGATGATCGTACTTAGAGCTTGATTCTGTTACCTTTTTCATAAAAGATAAGCTTCAGAATTAGTGTCATTAAGGTTGATTTCCACTCTTTCTTTTAAGGTTGTGGAAAGACTGAGACCAACAAAATCTGCTTTAATTGGATATCGGCGATGTGTACGATCAACCAGTGCTACAGTTTTAATTGCTTTTGTTGGTTCTTCAAGGATCTTCACAAGGCTGTATTGCATTGTTTTTCCTGAGTTCAATACATCATCAACCAGAATGATATATCCATGCTTCAATTCAGATTGAGGAATAGAAAGTTGAACAGGATCCTTCCATGGCTCATCTTTGTTTACATTGATCTCAAATAAAACGACATTTTGATCTGACTCCTGCTGAATAACCTTTTTCAGTTTTTCGGCAAGAACGATCCCATTTCCACAAATACCCCCCAAGAAAATAGTAGGTTCTTCAAAACAATTTTCGAGGACTTCGTATCCTAAACGAGTGATCTTTTGTTGAATTTCCTGATGTGAAAGAATGTTTTGCATAGACGTCGTTGTTTGAACAAATATAGAATTAATGAAGGAACGGTAATAGGTGAATAAACTTATTTATCGATGATTCTTTAAAGAAATTGTGCCCGTTGGGTATTTCCCTAACGACTTCTTTTAATCCACATTTTTCTTCGAAACGATAGGCTTGTTTTGGTCTGATCACTTGATCGTAGGATCCCATAATGATCACAAAAGGGATTTTATTTTTACGTATCACATTACCGATCTTTATCGGATCTGGTTTCAGCATTCTAAATCCCCTCCAGGTTTTTGAAGCTCTTAAAAAATCCTTTTTATTGGATGTGAATTGGTTAACAAAAGTTCTAACCTTGGGTCTCATGATACCGAACTTGTGCGCAAGCGTGCTTAAGTGTCGTAATCTTGAAGGATCCTTCTCCCATCTTCTGAAGAGTGCTCGTGCCCAACCCTGTCTGGATGACCAGTTGTAAAAGCTGTTGTTGTCCATGCCATCAGGAGAGATGAGTGTTAGTGTTTTTACTCTTTTCGCAATATAGGGAAGGGTACAGAGAGTAAATCTACCCCCTTGGCTAAAAGCGAATAAATGAAAATCGGAAATATTTTCAATTCGCAGGAGTTCCAGAAAGAGATCCTTGAATTCAATAGTAGTAATTGGATTGTTTTCTATTCTATCATCCGGATATTCTGATTTTCCATGAAAGAAAAGATTGATCGCGATAACTTTTAATCCTTTCTTTTTGATAAAATCGAAGTCCTGTGCAGAACGACCATGTCCATGCAGACAAATCACCGTTTCTTCACCTTCGCCATGGACAAAGTATTGCAACGTAAAGCTTCGGTATTCTAGGATTTTTTCGACGGTCAATTTTGTACGGATAAAAAGTTTATCAACATTTTAAAAGAGCATCTGGATGCCCTGAAACAATGATCAAACAATTCGCTAATGCAAAAATAATCATAGCTAAGCGAATATTACGGAAGCGAATATGTTTGATGAACAATTAAGTTATTCACGAACTATGTTCAAAAGAAGAGACTAAAAGGTTTTATTGCTCCGTTGATTTAATTAAATTTGCGCTCAATTTGTTGAATACATTTTGAACACCATAAGCGCATAAAAAAATGCCAAAAGACAACTCTATTAAGTCTGTCCTCATCATCGGAAGTGGACCCATCGTAATCGGACAGGCATGTGAATTTGATTATTCAGGATCCCAAGCAGCCAGATCGTTAAGAGAAGAAGGAATTGAGGTTACCCTCATTAACAGCAATCCAGCGACCATCATGACGGATAAAGTCGTTGCTGATAATGTTTATCTAAGACCTCTTGAACCTGAGAGTATTGTAGATATTCTCAAAGAGCACAAGATTGACGCTGTATTGCCAACTATGGGTGGACAGACGGCCTTGAACCTTTGCATCAAGTGTGATGAAATGGGGATCTGGGAAGAATATGGAGTTAGGATCATTGGAGTAGATATCAATGCAATTGAAATTACGGAGAATCGCGAGGCTTTCAGAGACTTGATGGAGCAGATCGGTGTCCCAATGGCACCTCAGAAAACAGCAAAGTCGTTCCTTGAAGGAAAGGAGATTGCACAGGAGTTTGGATTCCCTCTTTGTATTCGTCCTTCGTATACATTGGGAGGATCAGGAGCATCGATCCTCTATGAGCCAAAAGAATTCGATAATTTATTAGAGAGAGGGCTTCAGCTTTCACCGATCCATGAAGTAATGATCGACAAGGCTTTGTTGGGTTGGAAAGAATTTGAGCTTGAGTTATTGAGAGATGCCAACGATAATGTCGTAATCATCTGTTCGATCGAAAATTTCGATCCAATGGGAGTTCATACCGGAGATTCAATTACGGTGGCTCCTGCAATGACGCTTTCAGATACTACTTTCCAGAAGATGAGAGATATGGCCATCAACATGATGCGTTCGATCGGAAATTTTGCTGGAGGTTGTAATGTACAGTTTGCTGTATCTCCAGACAACAATGAGGATATTATCGCCATTGAAATTAACCCAAGAGTTTCAAGATCATCTGCGCTTGCTTCTAAAGCAACAGGTTATCCCATCGCTAAGATCGCTTCAAAGCTTGCCATTGGATACCATTTGGATGAATTGAGTAACCAGATCACCAAGACTACATCGGCATTATTTGAACCAACGCTCGATTATGTGATCGTTAAGATCCCACGTTGGAACTTCAATAAATTCCCTGGAACAAACAGACAACTAGGGCTTCAGATGAAGTCGGTTGGAGAAGTGATGGGGATAGGACGTTCTTTCCAGGAAGCTTTGCAAAAGGCATGTCAGTCATTGGAAATCAATCGAAACGGTCTTGGAGCGGATGGTAAAGAGTTAACGAATCAAGTCGATATTCTTTACAGCCTTGAGCATCCTAGCTGGAACAGACTTTTCCATATTTACGATGCGATCAAATTGGGAATTCCGTTTAAGACCATCGTCGAAAAAACAAAGATCGATATCTGGTTCTTGAAGCAGATCGAAGACTTGATCAAGCTAGAAAGAAAGATCGAGAAATATCATTTGGAAAATTTGCCAAAGGAATTGCTGTTTGAAGCAAAGCAAAAAGGATATGCTGACCGTCAGATCGCTCATTTATTGCGTTGTCTTGAGTCAGAAGTGAACAAGAAAAGAGAAGAATTTGGCATTAGCAGAGTCTATAAATTAGTAGATACCTGTGCCGCGGAATTCGAAGCTCAGACACCATATTATTACTCGACATTTGAATATGAAAATGAGAGTAAAGTAAGCGACAAGAAAAAGATCGTTGTACTTGGATCAGGTCCTAACCGTATTGGTCAGGGAATTGAATTCGATTATAGCTGTGTTCATGGTGTACTAGCCGCGAAAGAATGTGGTTATGAGACGATCATGATCAACTGTAATCCTGAAACTGTATCTACGGATTTCGATACTGCAGACAAACTTTACTTTGAACCAGTTTTCTGGGAGCATATCTACGATATCATTCGTCACGAAAATCCAGTGGGTGTGATCGTTCAGCTGGGTGGTCAGACTGCTCTAAAGTTGGCTGAGAAATTAGATCGCTACGGAATTCGAATCATGGGTACGAGTTATGAGGCCCTGGATCTTGCAGAAGACAGAGGAAGATTCTCAAAACTCCTGGAAAAGAACAATATTCCTTTCCCTAAGTACGGTGTTGTAGAAAGTGCCGAACAAGCACTTGAGCTTTCTGACGAATTAGGTTTCCCATTGTTGGTTAGACCGTCTTACGTTCTTGGTGGACAAAAGATGAAGATCGTGATCAATAAAGAGGAGCTGGAGCATCACGTTGTTGACATTCTAAATGAAATGGGGAATAATCAGATCCTTTTGGATCACTTCCTTGGAGGTGCTATTGAAGCTGAAGCGGATGCGATCTGTGACGGTGAAAATGTGTACATCATTGGAATAATGCAACATATTGAACCTGCGGGAATTCACTCAGGAGATTCGTATGCATTGTTGCCGCCATATAATTTGGGTGATTTTGTGATGACTCAGATCGAAGATATTACCAAAAAGGTGGCTGTTGAATTGAAGACTGTCGGATTGATCAACATTCAGTTTGCGATCAAAGATGACAAAGTTTATGTGATCGAGGCTAATCCAAGAGCATCCAGAACAGTTCCATTTATCGCTAAAGCGTATGATGAACCATATGTCAATTATGCGACTAAAGTGATGTTGGGAGAAAAGAAAGTGACAGATTTCAAATTCAATCCGAAGAAGGAAGGATATGCGATCAAGATCCCTGTGTTCTCTTATGAGAAATTCCCTGATGTTAAGAAGGAATTGGGACCTGAGATGAAATCAACAGGAGAGGCGATCAGATTTATTAAAGATCTGAAAGACCCATTCTTTACGAAGATCTATTCTGAACGTAACATGCACTTATCAAGATAAAGTGATCGTATACGGCAGTATAACCGGTTTATTTAAGACCCTGTTCATTTTGATCGGGGTCTTTGTCGTTTTACGATTTATTGGTCAGCTAATGATCGCGAAACGAAACATTGAAGAAGAAAGGAAGTTGAATCGTCAGCAAAAAGAAGCTGATCGTCAGCGAAACGAGAAACTTAAAAACTTTGGAAAGGTTAATATTCTTGGAAAGACTAAACAAAGTTCTTCTGTAAATTATGAAGCAGAGGAAGTGGATTTTGAAGAGATCGATTAACCCATAATATTCTTACTTTTATTCCAATATCATTATTTATGAAAGAGATACTTAAGAACAACTGGCAACACTTTGCTGCATTGGGAATTTTCGTTGCAGTGGTGATGATCTATTTTTCACCTCAGTTCAATGGGATGGCCATCAAACAGCACGATGTTGAGCAGTACATTGGAATGTCGCATGAGGCTTATCATTTCAAGGACAAAACAGGTGAAGAGCAATTATGGACCAATTCCATGTTCGGAGGTATGCCAACTACTCAGATCTCCTTGATCCATCCTGGAAACTTCCTTGGTAGAGCGATCATGAATTTTGTGAATTGGTTCCCATCTCCTGGGGGAATGGTACTGTTGCATTTGATCTGTTTTTATATCATGGCGCTGTTCTTCAGAGTAAATCGATGGGTAGCAGTCATTGGGGCATTTGCCTTCGCTTTTGCATCTTACGAGATCATTATTTTACAGGCAGGTCATAATTCAAAGTCATTAGCAGTAGCGTTTATGGCACCGGTGGTAGGAGCATTATACATGGCGTATCGACACAAACCCTGGCTTGGAGTTGGACTATCCGCCTTTTTTATGGTGTTGGAAATATCATGTAACCACCTTCAGGTTACCTATTATCTGGCATTCCTTTTAGGAGCAATGGGAGTCGCTGAATTTGTTCGTTCGATCATGAACAAGGAGGTGAAGAAGTTCATTTTTGTATCAGCTGGTCTGGTCGTCGCCTATGGGTTGGCGGTTGCAGTCAATTATGGAAATGTTTCCATGACCAATGAATATGCAAAGACGACTATACGTGGAGGTAATGACCTTACCCTTGATCTTAAAGGAGAACCCAACGTGGTGAATACGGATGGAGGTCTGGATAAAGATTATATCACGCAGTGGTCGTATGGCATAGGAGAGTCCTTCACGCTTGTTTCTCCTTATGTAAAGGGTGGAGGAACAGTCGTGTTCGCCGATAGTCCAAATGCTGATGTATTGGATAATATGGATATTTCCGGTGAGGAAAGAAGGATGTTGGAAGGATATCCGGTTTATTGGGGTGAACAGCCATTTACGTCAGGTCCTGTTTACATTGGGATAATCATGATCTTCCTTGCGTTATTAGGAATGGTGTATTTGAAAGAACCTTCCAAATGGGCATTACTGGCAGTAGGAGTGCTTGCGCTTGCACTATCATGGGGTAAGAACTACATGGGTTTAACCGAATTTTTTATTGAGAATGTTCCAGGGTATAGCAAATTCAGAACAGTAACGATCATCCTGGTGTTGATCGAATTGATCGTGCCTGTCATTGCGATGTTGTTCTTGAATAAGCTGATCGAGGAACGCGAAACGATCAAAGAGAACAGTAGAAAATTGTATATCACTTCAGGAGTATTTTTCCTGTTCATGCTGATCGTGAAATTTGCCGGATTGGGAGATAATTATACGTCTCAATCATTTGATCAGGCACAGCTCGACAGAATCGAAGTTCAGATCAATCAGCAGTTGGATGGAATTGATCCGGCACAAATTCAGCAACAGTACGGAGTTGACTTGAGGGACCCGAAGCAAAGAGAGATGTTCGTTACAGAGCAAATGAAAGGGTACGAGGAGAATCTGGAAAATGTGAAAGAGGCAAGAGCTATCGTTTATGATTCAAGTATGAATCGATCATTGATCTTTTTATTCCTGGGAATAGGATTGATAGTGCTTTTGATCCAGACTACTATTCCATCAGCAGCGATCATTGCTGGTTTTGGGTTATTGACATTGATCGATCTTATGGGAGTATCAGTCAATTATCTTGATTCAGATGATAAATACTGGGAAGACGCCCTTCTTAAAAAGTATCCTTACGTTGCCGATGAAGCGGATGAGCAGATCCTGCAAATGGAACTTGTAGCAAATCCAAAACTTGCTGGGATCATTAATCAGGCAGAGTCAGAAGGTAAAAGAAAAGCAGAAGAGCAGGGAGCTGAGGGCGAAGCGAAAAGAAGGATCATTACAGCTCAGAAATTCATGGCGTTGAATGAAAATTCAAACTATAAAGTATTTGATCTTTCGGGAGGTTTCTCCAGTGCAAAAGCTTCTTATTTCCATAAATCTCTGGGAGGTTATCACGGTGCCAAATTGAGAACGATTCAGAATCTATATGATTTCCATCTTTCCAGAACCAATAACAAAGTGTACAATATGCTGAATGTGAAATACTTCATTCAGCCAGGAGAATCAACCCCTGTTGCAAGAGTTAATAATGATGCGATGGGTAACGGTTGGTTAGTAAAGAAGATCAAAGTTGAGAAAGACCGAGATAAAGAAATCAGAGCACTTGGAAAAACTTTCCATGTGCAGAATTCCGGATCTGGAACATTGGTGGTGAACTCTGCTAAACCGACCGAGGCTGATGTTTATGGATACGAATATTTACGATACGTGTATAACGGAGACAGCTTGCCAATAAACCTTTCAAACGGAGTTACTATGGGAATGAAAGCACATATGGTGGTGGATTCTCAGGGTAGTATTTCAACCGTTCCTGATTTTGTGTTTGATAATGACACGGCTGTGAAAAGCTTTACAAAATTGGTGACATATGAGGTCGTATCAGATTTCGATCCGAAGGTAGAAGCAGTCATTGCAGAACAGAATGTGAACGGATTGACAAAAAGAAGCTTTGATGATAAAGGGGAAGTAAAGTTAGTGTCATATTCACCTATGAAGCTAGAGTACAGTGTGTCTGCGGATGGCGATGCATTTGCTGTATTCTCTGAGATCTACTACAAGGATGGTTGGACAGCAACGATCGATGGAAAAGAGGCAACAATCTACAATGTAAACTATTTGCTTAGAGGACTTGAAATACCGAAAGGAAAACATGATGTTGTCTTTACGTATGATACTACAAAGTATGATAGTTCAAATACAACCAGTATGGCGTTATCTGTACTGGTATTATTGATCACTGGTCTTTCATTCTGGAAACAGCGTAAAGAAGAAAGCAAAGGTTAACAAATTAAATGGGACAAGTAAGGAGAGATTCAATAACCAATACGGCCATTACCTATACGGGAATTGGTCTTGGTTATTTGAATAAAGGCCTTTTGTTTCCTCTTTTGCTAAGTCCTGCTCAAGTTGGACTCGCCAATGTGATCATGCTGATGGTGAGTTTTTTCGGTCAGTTTTCTACATTGGGAACAGGAATGATCGTGATGAGATTCATTCCTTTCATGAAAAACAAAGAGGATGGAAAAAATGCACTGTTGACTTTCTCCATGTTGATCGCGACGGGTGGTGTTGTTTGCACGAGTGCGCTGCTCATTCTTTTTCATATGCCGATTGTCGAGTTATTGAGCGATCGTTCTCCCTTACTTGCTGATTATACATTTTGGGTCATTCCGTTAGGTATTGTCTCAACTTATTTTTCGATCCTGGAACATTATTTAAGAGCCGTTGGAAAGACAATTGTTTCGGTTTTCATTCAGGATTTTGTACTTCGGTTATCAGTTTTGATCTCCCTGTTGGCATTCTATTCAGGTGCCTTAGACTTTGAAACATTCATTGTCATTTTCTTTTTGCTTCAGATGATCCCTGGTTTTGTACTTTTCGTCCTGGTGATCATTCAGGATCAGTTCTTGATCAAACGTTCGTTAAGGGGAATACGCGCGAAACTAAAGAGATTGATGCTACAGTATGGGTTCTTTGTGTATTTCAACAGTTTTGGACGAAATATTATCCTGATGCTGGATGCAACGATGGTTACTGCGCTCGCAGGACTTGAGGCAGCCGGAATTTTTACGACAATGGTCTTCCTGTCCAATGCTTTGTTTGTTCCTTATGTCTCTTTAATAAGGATCAGCTCTCCACACGTACCCAGGTTGTGGAAGAACAAGGATACATTGGAGCTGAATGCTCTGTACAACAAGGTTTCCATAATTGGATTTTTTGTGACTTTCTCATTGTTTGCCATTGCCTGGTTTGGGATCGACTTTTTACTCTCTTTCTTACCTTCGGATTATGCTCAAGGAAAATATGTTTTTCTTTTCCTGATGCTGGGTAGAATGTTTGATGCGCTTGGTGGAATCAACGGAGATATTCTCTTAACCTCGAAGAAATATAAGATCGAGGTTGTGCTGACGATCCCTTTGATATTGATAACCTTTCTTTTGAATTTATATCTCATTCCGATCTATGGAGCAGTTGGAGCTGCGATTGGAACTTCGTTTGTCTATTTGACATACAACCTGATGCGGCTTCTAGCGAATTATTATTTTTTCAAATTACAGCCAGTTGATTCAAAATTGCTGAAGGTGATTTCATTAGGAATAGCAATGTTTGTACTTACTTATTTGCTGACGAGCTGGATCCAGAATCAGTTGATCACCGCATTGGCAGGAGGAGCTTGTGTAATTTCCTTATTTGTTCTTCCGGTAATCGTTGGGAAATTATTACCAGATGAGGTGACAGGTTTCTTTAAGGTGCTTAAAGGGAAAGTAAATGGTTGATACGATCGTAAAATATCGCTGGACCAGTGGAGCGGAATACCGCAGTGAAGTGGAGTGGGTTCTTTCAGTCATTGCCCAATACAATCAAATAAAGTGGGAGGAGGATCCGGCTGCAAAAATCACCTTAGGAGTCGAGAAGGAAGCTTCGATTTGTGTCAATAATGAATTCTTTGATAAGGTTCTGAATAATTTCTTTGATCCGAAAAAGGTATTAGGACGAACACCCCATGTATATTCAGGGGATAACATCGATCCACTTTCGACGGCATTCTACTATTTGAATTGCCTTTGGGAGAGGGATACATACGCAGTAAAGGATAAGTGGGGAAGGAGTGAATTTACCGGCTCAGTTTGGGAATATTATGGTTACAACGAGCCATTTTTGATTGTCAATGAGATGTTTGACCTGATCTTACGTAATCTTAATGTTGCTTCAGTACCAGGAAATAAAAGTGTTTTTCTTTCTCACGATATTGATGTCGTCTATGGTGCCTGGCTTCAGGATGGAAAATCAGCGATTCTTCAAGGAAGGGTTTATGGTGCTTTGCGTGAAAGTGTGAATCATCTATTGGGGCATCCTGGATGGTTTAATTTTGAGGAGATCGCCAAGGAAGAGTTAAAGCACGGCTTTTCATCGACCTTCTTTTGGATACCTGTTAAAGGGCCGGAGAAAGGTGTAGGAATGAATGCTGACTACTCCTTGAATGATCCAAAACTGAGTAAAGTGATCAATGAGCTGGAGGAACATGGCTTTTCACATGGGATCCACAAAAGTATAGCGCCTTTTAAGTTGGCAGACGAATTGAAAAAACTGGATTTCAAGGTCGGGGCAAATCGCTACCATTACCTTAAGTTCTCATTTGAGCAATTGATCGAGGAAATGGAGGGGTCTGGTCTAAAAATGGATGCCAGTCTGGGTTATGCAGAAGTGCCAGGATATAGAAATGGGTATTCTCTTCCATTCGTGCCCTACCATTTAAATGAACGCAGACCTTCAACATTCGTTGAAGTTCCGTTATGTATTATGGATGGTACTTTCAGTAAGTATTTGAAACTGGATGCGAAAGAAGCTAAAGCAAAGATTCTTAAAATGATCGAGGCATTACCGGAAAGATCGGTTATCTCAATTTTATGGCATAACAGCCATTTTACAGATTACAAATATCGAGGTTACGGGAAGTTATATTCAGAGATTCTTAGCTACCTGCATAAGCACAAAATAGAATGTACCAACCCTTCTCAACTCATTTATTCTACACTTCATGTTGTCTAAAGAAGAACTTAAGGATATTTATGAGAAGCGGTACACAAGTGTTTCAGAGGACCATTCTGTGCGAGAAATTGCTCAATATCGAAAATATTTCAAGGTTTTATTGAATTGGGAATCTTCGATTTGTGCCGATAAGCATTATCTCGATCTTGGATGTGGATTGGGGGCAAAGACAGTTGGATTCAATAATGGATTTAAAGCCGTTAAAGCCGTAGACCTCTCTGAAAAAGCAATTGCTAACTGTCGAAATAAATTTTCTGAAGAGAGGATCGAATGGGTAGCAGGTGATGCAATGGCTGTACCTGGCAAATATGAATTGATCACTGCGCTTGGTTTTTCTTTATTCAATACACCTGATAACCAAGAATTTGTTTCAAATGTAGGGCATATCATACGCCAAAATCTTTCAGAACGAGGGGGGGTGATGATCGTTGGTTCATTTACTGATCTTTCCGGATCGGGGGATTCATGGTATATGCATAGTCAAAATGATCTCGTCGAAATTCAAAAAAGATTGGAAACTGAACATGCCGTTAAGGTGGAAGTAATCTTTCCTCATCGCAGGTTTTTGAACTATTTTTCGGGTGGATTATTGAATTTAATTGCCGAATTAAGGAAATTGGTTCTGACAAGAAGGCGGAACTTTTTTATTAAAATTGTACATGGATAAGAAATACTGGTTATCAATTTTTAAAAAGGCCAAAAGAATTGAGAAATTCTCCAGCATAGTGAAAATGTGTGAGGGGAAGAATGTTTTGGATGTGGGTTGCATTGGGCAGGATCATTCTTTGGATGGAGATAACTGGTTACATGGTAGGATTAAAAAGGTTTCTGCATCGCTGGTAGGTGCTGATATTAACGTTTCCAGATTTGATGAGCTTCGAAGTAAGGGCTTTGAGATCTATACTCCTGAAGAGCTTGACAAGTCAAAAAAATACGATCTGATCGTAATGGGTGATGTTATCGAACATGTGAATGATCCGGGAGAGTTTCTTTCCTTTTATGCACAGTTTTTAAAAGAGGATGGTCAAATGGTGATCTGTACACCTAATAGTTTTGGTGCGAGATATTTCCTTCAGACGATGATTTATGGAATTCCAGGAACGAATGAAGAACATACATTAAGTTTTGACCCTTACGTTATGCTCGAATTATTCTCAAGAATTGGACTTGAACCAAAAGAATTCTATTGGCTTCAAGAATATCGCGGAGGAGCTAACTTACTTCAAAAGATCATTTTTCTGAAGGCATCAGTGTTTGTTTTCTTCAGAAGATATTTGAATTCAAACTTCATGTTCATTGTCCAGAAGGGATGAAGAAAGTAGGGATATTTACTGCAAATTCAGTTGATAAGATCCATCCGAGGATCCAGATGCAGTATGAATATCTTTCAGGTGCAGGATACGACGTAACGATCTTCAGAACAACTGAAAAAAGGGATCCTTTTTTTTGGGAATTAATTAATTGGTTTTCGCTCAAATATTTCAAATTCGGCGCAATTCATAATTTCAAGAAAAATGTTGCTGGAGTAGATGTCGTACACGTTTATGATCTACAGCTTTTGCCACTGGCAAAATATGCCAATACTCAGGGGAAGCAAACAATTTACGAGACACTTGACGATAACGTTTTTCTTCATTTTCATGGAGTAAGTTCTATTCTTAGGCCTTTGAAGATCTTCAAAGGGCTGGTCACAAAACGAATGAAGAAATATGAAATGAAGTCTTCAGCTTTCTGCAGTGAGATCATCGTCAACTCACCTAATTTGCTGAAGAACTTTGCACCAGGCAAGGCAGAATACATTCCTTATGCTTCACCGCTGGAGCCATCATTAAGTATTCAATACAATCCGGAACTTCCTACCGCATTTTTATATCTGGGGAAGTTGACGAGTGGGAAAGGAGCTTTGGATTATAAAATTCTTATTGAACAATTTGTGTTGCCGCTTTTCTTTTTTGGTAAAGCGTTCGATAAAAGGTCATTAGAACTTCAGAAAAATTCATTGGTGCATTCAATGGGAAATTTTGATGCCATAAAATTGAAAGAATCATTGATTGATCTTTCAAAACAATATAATTTGATCGGTTTGAGTGTTATTCATCCAGAGAATGAGAGTTATTTGCACCAGGAAGCTAATAAAGACATTGACTACATTGCTCTTGGTATCCCATTTATCGG
>SBFR01000252.1 GCA_006227105.1 Bacteroidota bacterium | reverse complement strand
TAAAGATCCCTTTTGACGGGCCTCCAAAAAATGAGTTCTACGGAATGGATTGGCACAATGGCAAACTTGCCGTTGCGGGAGGGGGCCTTTCTTCCATTGCCCCTACTTTCAGTGGATCAGGAGTTTACACCTTTGAGGATGAGGTTTGGACCCTTCATGATCGAGATAATACCTCGGCTTGGAATGGGCAACCGATCTGGGATTTCCTGAGCGTAAGTATCGACCGAGAAAAGGGAGAAAAAATGGCAGTCGGGACTTTCTCTGAGGTTCCATTATCGCTCTTTAATGAAAACGGTCAGGTGACCCAAACCTTCACGCCGTCAAACTCTCCGCTGGTAACATCAGACCCATCCGGTACATGGTCATTGGTTTCCAGTGTCAATTATGACGACAAAGGAAATCTCTGGGTATTAAATGCCTATTCAGACAAACCATTGAATGTCTACTCCAAAGATGGCCTATGGTATTCATATGATTGCGGTACTGCTGCAAAAAATCGTTTCTCCAAAAAAATGGTGATTGATTATAACGGCAACAAATGGTTTTCTCTGGATAATGCAGGAATCTTTGGCTACCATGATGGGGGTACGCTCTCGGACAATTCAGATGACAAGTTCAAAAATCTCAATACCGGACAAACAACAGGGAACCTACCATCTAACAGGGTAAATGCTCTTGCTGTTGATTTCGATAACGAGATCTGGATCGGCACAGATAATGGTTTTGCTGTTCTGTATAATTCAGAAGGAGCTTTTGATGCTGGTGCTGGTGAATATAACGCTCAGCGCATCAAGGTAGAATATGAAGGTAACGTTGAATATGTGTTGGGCAACACATCTATCAGTGATATTGAAGTAGATGGTGGAAATCGCAAATGGATCGGTACCTCCAATTCCGGAATCGTCCTTTTATCTCCCGATGGTCTGGAGATCATTGAGCAACATACGACACAAAACTCTCCTCTCATTTCAGACAACATTCTTGATCTTCAATTGGATCATTCGACAGGTGAATTGTTCATCGTTACTGACGAAGGATTGATCTCTTATCGCACGAACGCAACGTATGAAGATCCTGAGTACAGCTCAGTAACAGTCTTCCCTAATCCTGCTCGTCCTGAATTTCAAGGCCCCATAACTATTCAGGGCATCCGATACAATTCGGATGTTAAGATCACCGATATTGCCGGAAATTTGGTCTATAAGACCACCTCGAACGGTGGAACTGCGACTTGGGATGGTAAAACGCTGAATGGTGAAAGAGTTCAAACAGGAGTTTATCTCATCTGGACAGCTGCAAATGACGGTCAGGGCAGAAAAGTAGGCAAAGTACTGGTAATTCATTGATCAGTGAAGCAAACAGACACAGGAATTATCCTGCATAAGATCAATTATTCAGAAAGCAGCTTAATACTAACGCTCTATACCAGAAACAACGGGCTTCAGCGCTATATTTTTCAAGGAGGGAAAAAGAAGCATGCGGCGGTGTTTCCAATGAGTCATGTCGAATTCACTTACTATTCACGACCTGACAGCGAACTAGGTAAAATGACCGAGGCTTCCTCAACTGGTATCTCAGTGGAGATCCCATTTCATCCTTTACGTTCATCCATAGCGTTTTTCCTGGCGGACGTTCTCCGTCAATGCTTAAAAACAGAACAAAAGGATGTATCTCTTTTTGAATTTCTTGAAAAAAGGATCGAACTATTAAACCGAGAAGATCAACTGGGTTCTTTTCCTCATGAAACACTAGCGCAGCTCACCCATCATCTTGGACTAATGCCCAATGTTGAACCAGGAGATTACTTTTTATTACAGGAGGGGTCCTTTTCAGAACATCATGCATTCGATCAAACGGCCGAAAAAGGGGAGGCAGTTGATGCTTTTCGTATGCTTCTTTTAAATGAAATACCACAACCATTTCATTCAATGCAACGAAAGCAAACCCTCAATCTTATTCTGAGATATTACAATCTGCATGTTCCGAATTTTAATGTGGAACGATCCCTAGAAGTACTCAGGGAAATAATGGAATAAAAAAAGTCACCATTCCAGTGACTTTTTACTAATGCAAGTAGAGAGTTAAACGTTATACTTTGGCCTTAATTATTCTTTGGCTCCTTTATAAAGATAGAAGAAAAATCGAGATTCTCCATTGAATTCGTTTTAAAATCGCGAACTCTCGCATTGACCATAATGATGAAGTCATCCGTCATGATCGGCATCACCGCCGCTTCATCGATGATCATCTGATCACATTTAACCATTAATTTATTTCTTTTCTCCTGATCAGTTTCCATCATTGCCTTTCTAAACAACGCATCATAAGCTGCGTTTCTAAAACGGAATGAGTTAACTGCCATATTATTTTCCTTAATGTTTCCACTGTAGAACAAGCTCAGGAAGTTTTCTGCATCCGGATAATCTGCAACCCAACCTGATCTCCAGATCTTAGCCTTTCCTTTGTTGATCGCATCATCGCGTTCGTTGATCGTACACAGTTTGATCTTTAAGTCAATGTTTAATTCCTTCTTGATCTGATCAGCTACTCCCTGACACATTTTATGCGTCGATGATCCCTCGATTGCGTTAACATAAAAATCCAATGCAGGAAAGCCCTTTCCATTCGGAAAACCTGCCTTCGCCAGCAACGCTCTTGCTTGGTCGGCATCTGTTCTGAATCCTTTCACATCCTCGTAAGGGAAATTATCCATCTTTGGTACAAAACCATGTTTTGTTGCCCAACCTTCACCCAACAAATATTGATCAACGATCACATCTCTGTTCACAGCCAGGTTAAATGCTCTTCGAACTAGAGGATTACTGAACTCATCACTTTCACATGCGAAAGCTACATAGTTGATGTTCATTGAAGACTCAGACTCCACCTTATGCTTAATGTTTTTACCAGCTTGAGCTTCTTGTAAAGTTCCAAACACATTCTCGATCTCTTCAACAGGAATTTCCAATACGATATCTACTCCTTTGTTTCTGAATGCCAAAAGCTCATCCTTCTTCTTTTTGGTATAGGTCATTGTGATCTTATCAAGGAATGGAAGTTGGTTCCCCAGCTCATCCTTTCTCCAGTAACCAGGATTTCGTTTTAGGGTAATTCCATTGGCTGACATCTCATCCAGCATAAATGGCCCTGTACCTACAGGGTGAGTCCCGATCTCTTTACCATACTTCTCATAAGCCTCACGAGGGAAGATACCAAGATTTGTATGTGTTAGAATCTTATCAAACCCAACAAATGCATCTTTTAATTTGATCTCCACTTCATTTCCGTTCACCTTAATGCCCGAAACACCTGTTTTTGGCAGTGATGTTTTAGAACGATTATGGAAATCCGCAGCTCCTTCGATTCGATCTACCAACAAATAACTCATCTGATTGAACTTCAATCCTGAGCAAGCCATTTCGAGTACGAACTTCACATCCTCTGCAGTAACCTCACGAGTTCCGTTTGGAAAACAATCATCTTCATGAAACTTAACTCCCTTTCTGATCTTGAATGTAAACGTCTTAGCATCCGCACTCACAGAATATGATTCAGCAATGGATGGAACGACATTCATGGTTTCAATGTCAATCTTCAAAAGCGGTTCATAGATCTGGCAATTGATCCGTTGAGAGTAAAGATCCACTTTTTCCATGGGGAAAAGGCTTTCTACCTTTTCTGAGGACATGAACTTGAATTCACCTCCATACATTTTTCCCCCAATTGCTTCCTTTTGTTGTTGTTCTTCCGAGCCGCCACAAGAGATTAGTACGGTTGTCAGGAAAGAAAGCGCCAAAAGTGAATGGAATTTCATGATCTTTTAATTTAGTATTAACAAATATATCAAAATAGCTTATCAATAACCGACTTTCGTCCTAACCCTTTTCAACACATCCTGAGCAACTTTACGAGCTCTTTCTGCGCCAAGGCTAAGTTGTGCGTCGATCTCATGCTTGTTTTGCATCAGGTGTACGTACATTTTTCGATTTGGTTCGAATTTTTCAAGGATCAATTCATACAAAGCGTTTTTTGCATGTCCATAACCAAATCCACCTGCCAGATATTTTGATCTCATTTCCTCCTGCTGCTCACTCGATGCCAGTAACCTATACAATGCAAACACATGACAAGAATCAGGGTCTTTTGGGTCTTCCAGCTCTTTACTATCTGTTACGATCGAATTGATCTGTTTCTTTAATTGTTTTTCCGGTAAAAAGATATCGATGTAGTTGTTTCTCGATTTACTCATCTTCTCCCCGTCTGTTCCTGGGATAAGCATAGTATCCTCCTGCACCTTGTCCTGCGGCAGAACAAACGTTTCTCCCATTTTACTGTTAAAACGAGCGCCTACATCTCGAGTCATTTCAAGGTGCTGCAACTGATCTTTACCCACCGGGACAACCTCTGCATCGTACAACAAAATATCGGCAGCCATCAGCATAGGGTAAGAGAACAATCCACCATTCACATCTTCCAAACGATCTTTTTTGTCTTTGAAAGAATGGGCAAGCTCCATTCTGCTGAACGGAAAGTAGCACAGCAAATACCACATAAGCTCAGTAACTTCCGGAACATCGCTTTGACGATAAAAAACTGTTTTTGAAGGATCTATACCGAACGAAAGCCAGGTGGCTGCAGTAGAATACGTGTTTTCACGAAGCAGATCTCCATCTTTGATCTGTGTCAATGAATGCATATCTGCAATGAAAAGGAAAGACTCGTTCGACGGGTCATTTGCCATTTCGACTGCAGGAATGATCGCTCCTAAAATATTCCCCAAGTGCGGGGTTCCTGTACTTTGAATTCCGGTGAGTATTCTCGCCATATCTCCTCCATTTTTTCAACGAAAATACTTAATTTCGGGCGAAACCTGACACACTACTGTGCCGGACAATGTATATATTTTAAATTTGTTCTATGCGGATCGTGACGGGTATATTATCACTGTTTTGGAAACTGTACATTGGTATTGTTTTCACC
>SBFR01000256.1 GCA_006227105.1 Bacteroidota bacterium | reverse complement strand
ATCGTCAGTTGCCATTGTTCCCAGCCATGCCGTTGTGTCATATGGCGTGTTATGTGTCCATTGGAGAACACCTGTAGAGTTGTACTTTTTTAATTGCAAAGGCATAATACCACCAATGATATATACATTCCCAGAAGCATCTGTGTCTAGTTCCCAAACGCAATCCCAGTTATCAGGGAAGTCTGGAGTTTGTACCCAAGGATCGATCGTAAGGGTTTTGCTTAAGTCATAGTTGTCAATTGCAAATCCAACTCTGTTTTTATTGATGACATAATGACTTTCAATAATATTGCTTTCCGATTCCCCGGCAAAACTCATTGGGGCATGATCAATTATATTCCCAAATAATGTTGGAATCTGAATTTCTCCATCGATCAATTGAACTTCTCTGTCATAAACCATAGAGATATGTGTGACATCTGCACCCGGATGAACAATGAAAGCATACTTGATACCAATGACAGGATGAACTTTATACTCAATGTCAATACCTGGATAAATATTGGAATAAATGATCTTTTCAAATCCTCTCACATGGTTAACATATGAGGTTTCTTTGCCATTGTTTACTGGATAGCTATGATAATCGGGAGATTCATTGATCCCTTTGATTTCAACTTTACGATTGCTTTTTTCAAAAGTCAAGTTAACCTCATCAGATTTAAGGAGGTATTTTCCTGCTAATCTTTCTTTTTGCTTATGAAATTCCAGTTCTCTTGAAGGTTGATTCATAATATCAGCACGTTCCTCCCTTGATTTCTTTTTGATCTCAAGAAAGTTATACGAAACGCCGTTTTCACCAAAGAAGATCCTTGTTGCTCCAAAGTCAACTGCAAACCTAATTTTGCCAGTGGCGTCATTCTGAAACTCGTCAAATTGACCTACATTTTCAATGAATGAGTGACTCTTTGTAAATGCAACTGACCAGTCTTTACCTGACTGATCCTCTTGAGAAAATGCGAATACCGAAAAGAGTAGGGTTACTAATGGTAGGAATAGTGTTTTTTTCATTACCGATAGTTATAAAAAACTACTACCCCTGAATCGTTTTGTAGTGAAATAGGAATAGTAGTTAGGTTAGATTGATTTATGTGACACAAATTTACCCTTAAGAAACAAAAAAAAATGAGGGGCTGCCCCCTCATTTTAATATTCGTATGGTTTGAATTTTCAAATCAGGCTGACACCTGTCATTTCGATCGGCTTTTGGATTCCCATCGCCTCAAGTATGGTCGGTGCCACATCAGCCAGAATACCGTCTTTTATACTTTTGCCTTCCGAATTCGTAACATAAACAACAGGTACTGGATTCAAAGAGTGAGCTGTGTTTGGTGTACCATCTTCATTTATTGCATAATCTGCATTACCATGATCTGCGATCACGATAAATTCATACCCCAATTCTTTACCGGTTTCCACAACGCTTCTAAGACATTCATCAACCGTTTCAACTGCTTTAACAATCGCGCTGTATACGCCAGTATGACCAACCATATCCGGATTTGCGAAATTCAGACAAATAAAGTTTGGTCGTTCATCCTTCATGAATGCATTGATCTTATCCCTTACTTCAAAAGCACTCATTTCAGGTTGAAGGTCGTATGTTGCTACTTTTGGTGAATTCACTAAAATTCTTGATTCACCGGGAAATGTCTCTTCTCTACCTCCGCTGAAAAAGAACGTTACATGTGGATACTTTTCTGTCTCTGCTATGCGAACCTGAGTCAATCCTGCATTGGAGATCACTTCACCCAATGTAAGATTGAGATTATCTTTTTCGTAAATGACATGTATGTTCTTGAAAGAAGAATCATAGTTAGTCATTGAGCAATAATACAAGTCAAGCTTGTGCATGTTCTGCTCATGAAAATCCTTTTGAGTTAAAGCAATAGTGATCTCTCTTGGTCTGTCCGTTCTGAAATTAAAATTGACCACGATGTCTCCGTCTTCAATAACAGCAACAGGAGCATCGTTTTCGGTGATCACGATCGGCTCGATGAATTCATCAGTAACCTTGTTCGCATATGAACTTTTAATTGCTTCGGTTGGAGATGAGAATTGAGTTCCTTGACCTTTTGTCAATAGGTCATATGCCAATTTGATCCTTTCCCAACGGTTATCTCTGTCCATGGCATAATAGCGTCCGATAATTGAAGCTATTTTACCCGTAGAACCCTCTATCGCCGATTCCAGTTCACTGATATAACCCAATCCACTTTTAGGATCGCAATCTCTACCGTCGGTGAACGCATGGATGAACACCTTCTCTAATCCAAAATCAGCTGCCATC
Organism: Bacteroidota bacterium; assembly: GCA_006227105.1. Taxonomy (GTDB): domain Bacteria; phylum Bacteroidota; class Bacteroidia; order Flavobacteriales_D; family Crocinitomicaceae; genus M0103. The sequence continues at coordinate 2,690 of SBFR01000256.1, read as the reverse complement.
TGACAAAGCGCGTACAAATGTTCCTGAGAGCTGTGCACACCACCTTTAGAAACAAGACCAATAAAATGAACTTTTTTATTTTCTAACTTTGCCTTTTGAAACGCTTGAGTTAATACCGGCAAATTGAAAAACTCTCCATCCCTGATTGACTTGTTAATTCTTGTCAGCTCTTGATACACGATCCGACCAGCACCAATATTCATATGACCAACTTCAGAATTACCCATTTGACCATCGGGAAGTCCCACATTTTCTCCACTGGTAAGCAGTGTGGCGTTCGGGTATTTTTGGTAGAGGCTATCCATATACGGTGTGTTCGCATTGAATATAGCGTCGGAATTCGAGTGGTTTCCGATTCCCCATCCATCAAGTATAATTAATCCGAAGTGTTTATTCATGAGTAAATGTCAATTGAAATACAGTTCCTTTTGGATCATTTGGAAGGCAAACGATCTCACCTTTAAGTAGCCTTACAAATTCAGCGGTAATATAAAGTCCCAAGCCGCTTCCTTTCTGAGATCTAGTTTCTTCGTCTTCAATTCTGTAAAACTTGGAAAAGATCTTTGTTCGATGTTCATTAGTTATTCCAACGCCCTGGTCCTCAATTCTGATCAAAAACTTTTTCCCTAAAGGGATCAGCTTAATTATAATTGGAGATTCTCCTCCATACTTGATCGCGTTTTCGATGAGGTTAGATAAACAGGACTCAAGTAAAAGAAGGTCACCAGAAAGTACAACATTCTCTGTAGGCAAATGAAGCTCAATTGTTTTTGAAGAGTGTTTTTTGAATCGATCTACCGTTTTTTGAAGGGCCTGATTGACATCGATTCGTTCGAATGAATTGATGAGAACCTTGCTTTCAATGCGAGAAGCATTGAGGATATTGTCGATCATTTGTTCGAGTCGATCATTCTCTTCTAGAGCTTTTGTAGCGATCTCATTTTTCTTGTCCTGATCTAGTTCGCGTTTCATGATCGTTTGCCAGAATAATTTGTTTGCAGCGACCGGAGTTTTTAGCTCGTGAGTCACAGATAACAGAAAATTCTTTTGGCGTTCGGCAAGTTCAAGGTCTTTACGAATGGATGCACGGATTTTGAATAAACCAAATAGGAGGATCAGGAAGAATACCATTCCTTCTCCGATGATCATAATTATACGCTTTGAAATGGCTGTTTTTTCAATTCCGGCTTCTTCAGTAAGTTCAATCAAATGGTAGCCCCACCAGGCAAATTGAAGCACAACATAAGCAGCGAGAAAATAAAATATGATCGCTGTTTGCCTCTTCATGTCGATTAGTAAGCCCTTTCGTTTTTACCTTCTTTCCAGTTCATGAAGGCTTTATTGACAACTTTGTTTCCTCCTGGAGTTGGGTAGTCCCCTGTAAAGTACCAGTCTCCAAGGTTATTCGGGCAAGAAGCATGTAAATTCTCTACTCGTTGGTAGATGATCTCAACCTCGGCATTGAGTCCAGCCGGAGTCAATAATTGAGCGATCTTTGCAGATACTTCATCATCAGAGAAAGGTGCGTAGATCTCTTTTACATAATTCTTGATCTGCTCCTTAGGTAAATTCTCCTGTTCCTTACATTTTGCATAAACTTCATCAATAATGTGCGAGCGGCCCGTATCTTTCAGTAATTGGATCGCTGCTTCAAAAGCAATGAAATCTCCCATTTTTGCCATGTCTATTCCGTAACAATCCGGATATCTGATCTGTGGTGCAGACGACACAACGACAATCTTTTTTGGATCAAGTCGATCGAGAATACGAAGGATACTTTGCTTTAAAGTGGTACCTCTCACAATACTATCGTCGATCACAACCAAGTTATCTTTCCCTCTGTTTACACTACCATAAGTGATGTCGTATACATGAGCGACAAGATCATCTCTGGAATCATCCTGAGTGATAAAGGTTCTCAGTTTTGCATCCTTAATTGCGATCTTTTCGATTCTTGCTCTTTGATAGATGATCTCTTTCAGTGCTTCGGGTTCAGGATTCGAACCAAGGGAAAGGATCTGCTGATATTTTTTATCATTCAAATGATCTTCAAGTCCTTTGATCATTCCATAAAAAGCCACTTCAGCCGTATTTGGAATAAAGGAAAAAACTGAATTGTCAAGATCAAAATCGATCGATTCAAGAACTTGTTTTACAACTTGTCTTCCGAGCTCTTTTCGTTCTTCATAGATCTCTTTATCATTTCCTCGTGAAAAGTAGATTCTTTCGAAAGAGCATTTCAGTGATCTTTCGTCCGGTTCATTGATCAGGGTTTCGGTGGTCTCACCATTTTTCTTGATGATCAATGCGTGTCCTGGAGCAAGCTCCTTCACCTGTTCGTATTTCAGGTTGAATGCCGTTTGAATGACCGGTCTTTCAGATGCAACGACACAAACTTCATCATCTTCATACCAAAATGCCGGACGGATACCAGAAGGATCTCTTAGAACAAAAGCATCTCCGTGTCCGAATAATCCTGCCATAGCATAACCACCATCCCAGTCTTCAGAAGCTCTCTTAAGGATTTTCTCTACATTGATGGTTTCTGCAATTCGCTCATAAATATCAGTATTGCTATAGCCAAGTATTTTTAATTGTTGAAACAATTCATCATTCTCTACATCCAGAAAGTGACCGATCTTTTCAAGCACGGTAACTGTATCTGATTTTTCCTTAGGATGTTGCCCAAT
>SBFR01000015.1 GCA_006227105.1 Bacteroidota bacterium | reverse complement strand
TTCAGAAAAATTCAAATGGCAGGAACATATGCGATCCATTTGCCAATTTCATCGGAAGTAAACATGTCTTTTGGAACAAGACTAGGTATTTCGAACAATACATTTATACGAGAAAAGGCTGTTGTTCTGAATACATCTGATCCTTACCAGTCATATGCAGGTGGAGATAACACATATGATAATTTTACAGCAAATTCATCGAGCAAATACATGATGGATCTGGGGATGGGATTGTATTTGTATAGCAATGACTTTTTCGTAGGATTTGCTGCAGATCATTTGACCAGAGATCTTGTCGAATTTGGATCCGGAACTGCTAATTTCAATACCCAAATGCACTTCAATGTAATGGGTGGGGTTAAGATTCCATTAAACGAGAATTTATCACTCACTCCGGCATTTGTAGCTAAGTATATGTGGCCGGCACCGCCTGAAATTGAAGGTTCTCTTCAATTAGAATACAAAAAATGGCTTTGGGGTGGAATGTCATACAGACACAAGGACGCTGTGATTGCAATGTTTGGAATGAACTTGAGTGAAACCTTTAAGTTTGGTTATTCGTACGACTTCACAACCTCTAAAATGAGTAACGTTAGCGCTGGAGGTCATGAATTAGTTTTAGGAATAATGTTTAGATAACAGGATGAAATATTTTTTAGTTCTACTGGTTTCAATTGTTTCCCTATCTGTAAATGCTCAGATTTGGGATTTTGATGGAGTAAATAAGATTAACGGGGCTGTCAATTCAGAAGCGGAGGAAAGTATGCCCGTTTTCTCACCTGATAGTTCGATATTATTCTTCATTCGTTTGTTTGACGAAAAGAACAAAGGTGGCAAGTACGATCAGGATATTTGGATGAGTACTCGTCAGGGAGATGGTTTTTATGACCAGTGTAAACAATTGAGCTCCCTTAATTCAAAATACAACAATGCGGTTGTTGGGATAAGCAAGGACGGAAATTCTTTATACTTATTGAATACGTATGAAGGAAAAAAAGATCTTGAAAAAGGAATTGCAGTCTCAAAGAAAAAAGGATCTTCTGGTTGGGGAACCCCTGAAGAGATAGTTGTCCCAACACTTGATATCGAAGGAGATTTCTATGGTTTTCACATTTCTCAAGATGAGAAGGTAATGTTGATCTCTTACAATGGGCCAAATACGTTTGGTGAGGAAGACATCTATTACAGTCTGAAATCTGAGTCTGGATGGTCTGCTCCATTGAACATTGGAAATGTAATCAACACTTCTGGTTTTGAAATGTCTCCATTCCTTTCCCCTAATATGGATACCTTGTTTTTTGCGTCTAATGGACACGGGGGGCTGGGAGATGCAGATATTTTTTATTCGGTTAGAGGGAATAGCTGGACGGATTGGTCTGCCCCTGTAAATTTGGGTCCAAAGATCAACTCTCCAAAATTTGATGCATGTTTCAGTTATTCGGGTAATACTGTTTATTGGGCTTCGAATAGAGATGCTGAACTAAGTGATGTTTGGACAGCATATTTTATTTATCCTCCTCCATTGGTTGTTTCTTGTTCTTCTATGAATGCATCTTTTTATCAAGGTACAGATGGTAGAGTTGATGTAACTGTAGAAGGTGGTGCGCAACCATTAAAATTCACATGGTCGAATGGAATGACCAGTGAAGATCTTGTTGGTGTTGGAAAAGGAAGCTATACTGTTATTGTAAATGATTCGTACAGACAAGAAGCAATAGCAACATGTGAGGTGGACGAACCTGCTCCTGTTGAATTTAATCCTGTTACGGTCTCAACATACAAGAATCTTGAATTCATGCACTATTTCGATTATAACAAAAACAAGTTGTCTGTTGGTAGGGGAGATCTGAAGAAGTTTGTGAAAGAAGTTGAGCAACAATTGAAAGAAGGAAGAGAACGAATTACGATCAATATATACTCTTCGGCTTCTCAAGTGCCAACCAAGACTTATGAGACTAATGAGAAATTGACGCAGATCAGAGCAGAAAATATGAAGTATGATCTTCAAACATACTTTGAAGGGAAAAAAGATATGATCGGGAAAGTCAACATAGTAATTGTTTCGGCGATTGTTGATGGTCCAGCTTACGAAAAGGACGCTGAAGACAGAGGAAAATATAAGCCTTACCAGTTTGTTGGTTTAAAGACTGAGTAAAATTAATGTTGAAAAATCGAAAGGGAGTTCGCTCCCTTTTTTTTATTTTGAATAATTATTCATTTTGAGAATTGTGCTTTTAAAAGGACTTTCATTTATTTTTTTCTTTTTTCTATTCGTACGTACGGTTCATGGTCAATACGAATCAGAAACCAATCGAATCATTCAATGGGCTAGTGAGAACAGTGAAAGTGATATTGACGGAACATTAGATAGGCTCGAACATGGTCTTAAAGGGGCAAGGGCCCAAAATGATAAAAGATCGGAAGTTCGTTTTCTCCTTAGCTTAAGTCAGTTTGTGCTGGTAAAATTGAATAATGTCTCAAAAAGTTCCGAATATCTTGAAGAGATTAGAAGGTTAGCAGATTCCAATAATGATGACCCATGGATTTTAAGTCGTTATTTCAACGGAAAAGGTGTATTGTATTATTATGAGTCGGCCAATAAAGAAAGGGCTTTTGCTTCATTTAGAAAATCTCAGCAGATCATTGAGGAGAACCAATTGGAAGAGGATCCAATGCTGCTGAATAATTTTGCGCTAGCTTTTTTGTCGGATAGTAAATCGGCGAAGGCACTGGATCTTTTTTTTAAAGCCAGAAAGCTATCACTTTCTAAAAATGATGAAATAAACTATTCTTTCTTAATTACAAATGCTTCCAATATTGGGGTCTGCTATATTTATCTGAATCAACCGGATAGTTCCGAATACTATTTTCTTGAATCAATAAAACTTGCTTCAAAAACAAAAAGTTTGTCGGATGATTTTCATACGAAAGTATACTTAGGTGTTTTCTATGAGGAAAAAGGTGAATTCAATAAAGCACTTTCAATATTGAATGAAGCAGAGCAAATCATTAATTATTCCAATTCACTGGGTACAAAAAGTTTATTAAATCAATCCCTTAGTAATATATATAAAAATCTAAACCAGTTTGAAAGAGCATTAGAGTATAGTGACCGATCGAAATATTACGACGATTCGCTCAGACAATTGAAATTATCTGAGCAGGCATTTGCAATGGATTACAAACTCGAGTTAGATCGCGTAAAGGCTGAGCAAAAAATTCAGAAACTGGAAAATTCTATCAACGATCAGAGGCAAAAGTCGAGGATATTTATTTTAGTAACAGCCTTGATAGTTATTGTCCTTATTGCGTTCTTTATTTTTTACAGATTAAATAAGCTCAAGGAATTTAATCGAGTTAAAGCAGAAAACGAATACCTGGAAAAGGAACGTATACGACAGCAGGCTGAGATCGATCTGTTGCGCAAAGAAGAAGAGCTGATCCATGCTAATGTGGAGCTCAATGTACAGAAGAATGAGCTTTCTGAGCTCAAAAACCGATTACAGGCCCACCTGGATAAAAGCTACGATCCAGAGTTTGATGATCTCAAACATTTCCTTAAGCAGGTTCAAAAGACGGAAAAGAAGACCGAGCAGCTCAAGTACCTCGATCATGTGCTGAGCTATTCGAACAGTGCCTTTTATTCCCGACTGAAGGAGCTGCATCCGAACCTCACCGAAGACGAAATGCGTCTCGCTACCCTGATCCGTTTGAACCTGAGCTCCGATGAGCTTATCCAGGTCTTCAACATCTCCATGAACTCCCTCATGACCAAGCGCTACCGCATGCGCAAGAAGCTCGATCTCCCGAAAGAGTCCGGTCTGGAAGAGTATATCATGAGCTTATAATGGGTTTTTAATCCCTTTTTATTCAGTCTTTTAAAGGCTGTCTATGGATTGTCTATGTCTATTAGTGCGGTTAAGTTTAATTCAAAACGCAACTTTGACTGAACTTATTAGCCTATAGCATTATGAGACCACTTATTTTAACATGTTTATCATTGTTAGTTGCTAAAAGTGTTTTTGCGCAATGTGGTGCGGCCACTTTAATCGGCACCATAACTCCGACCACCACAAGTCAGAATACCGGAACTGTAAACTCTGGAAGGCCATACTGGGAATTCGCAGCAACTGCAGGTTGCACCTACACCTTTAATACATGTAACGTTACGAGTGGAATCGATACGTATATGCGGTTATATAATAGTTCAGGGGTTTTACAAACAGATAATGATGATTTTTGTAGTACCCAAAGCTCAATAACCTGGACCTGCAGTACCTCAGGTACCTACCGAATACAGGTCACTCGATATTCATACAGCCCTTTGGATGCATGTGCAACTTTGAATGCCAATACTTTTGTTACATATGTGCGCTCCTGTCCATCAGACCCACCAATTAATGATCTTTGTTCAGGCGCAACTCAATTAAGTTCAGAGACCGTTTGCTACAACTGGACTATTCCTACAACGGCCACGAATTCTGGGGTGTCAAATCCATCATGTCTTACTTATGGTTCTGTTACTGTTATTGAAGATATCTGGTATAAATTTACTGCTACATCTACCGTTACTTCAATTGATGTAACCAACATCGATCGTCATATGGCATTTCAAGTGTATTCAGGTACTTGTGGATCACTTACTCCGGTGTCATCAGGTTGCAGCGATGTTGCTAATGGCCCTGGTTTAGAATCAGTGCAGATCAATACTGTTAATGGGCAGAATTATTTTCTCCGTATTATGAGGACAAATGGTACCGGTGTTACTAATTCAATGACAGGAACATTGGCAATCAGACCGAGAAAACTTCCTCATAGTCAACTTGGTATCTTAGGTACTGCCACTGCAATGAATGATAGGGCAAGTGCGCCTACAATAACAATGAATGGGGCCCCGAATACTTGTGCAGATGTTGGAACATTAAAAACTGCTAAAGTTGAAGTTAGAAATTTGGGGGCTTCTACAATGGATAATTATATTGCTAGTGAGTCTTGTTTCTTGAATTCACATAGCTCTTCGGGAGCAACCTATAAAAACATGTGGTTTAAAATTGAAATACCCGCAGGAAGTTCCATTCAAGGATTATATTTTTATTCAACGATCGATCGTGTATGTCCACAACCTAGTTCAAGCACCAATTTGAGGACTGCCTACATTAACGTGTATACTGGAACTTCGAGTTGTACTCCAGTATCAGTTTGCAGTTCTCCATGGGAAAATGTTATTGCCAGTTATAATTTAAGTCCTCCTCATATTGAACCGGTTGGAACTGAAAGGGTAGATGTGACTGCAAATACAACCTATTACATCGAGGTATGGACAACTTCATTTGCGACTGATCCTAACTTTAATTTCGATATACATATTGTTCCACTTGGCGCTCGACCTGTAAATGAATTATGCACATCAGCAGATCAATTTGTCACGAATGAAATAGGTTGTAATCTTGGTGCTAGACCTGGATGTAATACTTTCTTGCCAGGTTGTTATTATACTGTTGAAAACTCAGTCTTTTACACTTTTAACAGACCAGCTGGTTCTTCTTTTCAGATCCAGATTTTAAACGTAAATTGTGAGGGAGGAGCACAAGACCTTCAAACGTCCGTATTTCAAGCTAATACATTAAATTGTAATACCAATTTGGTCTCCGCTAACCTGGAAGCGTCGGCTTGTATTACAGGTAATTACACATATAATATAACGAACAGTGACCCTGAGGGAACTACGTATATTTTATGGTTTGATGGTAATGCAGGGGCAGCATGTAGCTGGGGTATTACAGTTCTCCCCGTTGAATTAAAACAGTTCAATATTAATTGTGAATCGGATGGTAGCATATTAAGTTGGTCCACAGAGAGCGAGCAAAATAACGATTTCTATACTATTGAGAAATCATTGGACGGCGTTAATTTTGAAAAAATTGCAGAAAAGGAAGCGGTTGGTTTTTCTACGGTCCAAATGGAATATGAATTTCAAGATTATTATCCTGAAAGAGGAGTGTCCTATTATCGCTTATCTCAAACGGATTTTGACGGCGTAGAGACAATTTTAGGCACCCTTTCCACTCAATGGCCTTGTCAGGATGCATCAGGAGAAATGGTCCTATATCCTAATCCCACAGATGGTGATGTTCAAGTGGTGTTCTCCCATGATATACGTGATGAGTTCGTTGTTGAAACGTTCAATGCGATTGGTCAATCTGTGTTTGATCCGATTTCTGGAGCCGCTCAACAAACTGGTTCAACACTCATTAAGCTCAATTCTCAGGAGTTGCCAGCTGGAGTTTACATGGTTCGTGTGAAAGTTGGTGAAAAGATATATACAGAAAAGCTTGTCAGGGAATAATTGAGTCCTTGAAAGGATCTAAATACAGTTTTAGCAGTTTAGATTTAGGTTTAAGTTTAGGTTAAGATTTAGGTAAGCATGAAATTATTGGTTCCTTGTATTTTTCATGGTAAGGTTGCTTAAGAGGAACAATTAGTTAGGTAAAAACTGGAAGTTTAGCTTCCAGTTTTTGTTTTTAAGCCTGTCTATAGATTGTCTATATGGATTTCAGGTGGCTTTGTGAAGTGCAGAATACATTTGTGTTGATTATGCTCTCCATGTCAAATCTAAATAATCAGAAAATGATCTTATCTGAAAGATGTAAATTGATTTTAGTCTTTATGATCTCGACTTTGGCCTTTGGTCAAGGTTCTCAGATCTATTCAACACCCGGAACTTACTCCTGGACCGTCCCTCCATGTGTTTATGAAATTACAGTTGAAGCCTGGGGTGGCGGAGGAGGCGGAGGCGCTGTTTGGTCAAGATTCAATCCAACTGATAATGGTTCACCTTCGGCGGAGGCTTGTACAGCTGCAGGCGGCGGGGGAGGTGGTGGTTTTGCCAGAAGAACATATGCTGTGACTCCAGGACAAGTGTATACAATTGTCGTAGGAGCAGGCGGAGCAGGTGGGACTGTCAATAATTCATTGTCTTCTAATCGAGCTCAAAATGGTTCTGTTGGAGGTAATAGTACATTCTCAGGTCCAGCTACTGCAGGTCCAGGGACGTTAACGGCATTTGGTGGCAATGGAGGATTTGCCGCAAATTTTCTAAGAAGTAATTGCAATGGAGGATGTTGGGTAAATCATGAGGGAGTAAATGGAAATGGAGGTACTGGAGGAAGCGGAGCGAATGGTACCACGATGTTTACTGGGGGAAATGGAGCGGCAGGAGTGCATAGCGGTAGTACGAATGACAGAAGTGGTGCAGGAGGAGGTGGAGCTGGTAATTCCGCTAACGGTGGTAACGCAACGTCAATTACTAATGGAGGCTCGGGAGGTAACGCGAGTGGAGGGAATGGAGCCAATGGAATTGTTCAGCCTTATGGAACCGGATATTTGGGAACCAACGGAAATAACGGTAACACTTTAGGAGGAGGGGGTGGCGGTGCCTGTGGTCATAATCGTCAAGCCAGCAGTAGCACACATAGATCAAATGTTGGTGGTAATGGTGCTCGTGGTGAAGTTAGGATTTATTTTACGACGCCAGCAATGCCTGAGCCATTGTTTACCCAAGTTCCCCCAATCTGTGCGGGAGGTGCTTTATCATCCTTGCCAACGACGTCAAATAACGGATTTTCAGGGACATGGACCCCAGCAATGAACAATACAGCCACAACGACTTATATGTTTACGCCTAATCCCTCTGGCCCATGTGCAGACACAGCTTCGATGACCATTGTAGTTAATCCAGCGGTTACGCCAACCTTTGATCCGGTCGGCCCCATCTGTGAAGGAGATGTGCTAAATCCTTTTCCGACGACTTCCTCAAATGGAATAGGGGGAACCTGGTCGCCAGTACTGAATAACATGGCAACTACCAGTTATACGTTTACTCCATCATCTGGACAATGTGCTACAACTGCTGGCCTCACAGTGGTTGTAAATCAAGTTCCGGTTATTCTCACTCAACCTCAGAATACTGCCATTTGTGCCAATGGAAGCACAACACTAAGTGTAAATGCTTCATCTGGACCTTATCAATGGCAATATTTTGATGGGACAAATTGGGTGGATGTTGTTAATAATGCTCCTACCGGTTTTAACTATTCTAATGCAACTGGAGCTACTTTAACAGTGACATCGTCGAATGCTATTTGCAGCGATCCATTTCAATACCGCGTAATAGTTGGATCTGCAGGTTGCAATCTGATCTCTGAAACAGCTACAATAACAGTTATGCGTGCAAGTAGAGTTGCTCCAACGGGACCTCAATGCAGTGGAACACAATTGAATTTTGAATCTTGTCCTGCAGGTGGAGTGTATAGTTGGGTAGTAAGTCCGCAAGCTGGTGCATCTGCATCTCCTGCAACTGGGAATGGTCAGAATTTTTCGTTTACACCAATAAATGAGACTGGAGGAAACCTAACCTTTCCTGTTAATGTTACCTTCACATATCTTGGGGTAGAATGTTTACAATCTTTCAATCCAACTATAATTTCACCTCCCGATGCAGGAAGTGATGGTACTTTAACTATTTGTGACGGTTCCTCACCAACCAATGCCCAATTATTTGCTGCGTTGAACAGTTCTCCCGATGCCGGAGGTACATGGACGAATATTGGTGACGTTTATACATATACTGTATCCGCAACAGCGCCTTGTGCACCTGCCACGGCAACAGTTACGGTAATTACCAATCAGACAATTCCAACATTTAATTCAGTAGGCCCCATCTGTGAAGGTGAGTTTTTAAACCCTTTACCGACGATCTCAACAAATGGGATTTCAGGGTCTTGGTCACCAAGTCTTAATAATCAAGCAACGACGACTTACACCTTTACACCAGATCCAACTGAATGCGCCGCGCCAACTACCCTTGTGATTGTGGTCAATCCACCGTCAACAGTTCCTGCTTTTACTCAGGTCGATCCAGTTTGTAATGGTGCGATACTTTCGCCACTTCCTACTACCTCATTGAATGGGGTAGTGGGTTCGTGGTCACCTTCTATGGATAATACGATCACGACGACCTACTTGTTTACTCCTGATCAGGGACAATGCGCTGCTTCAACAAACATGATCATCGTTGTTGATGAACCAATTGTTCCTGAATTTGATCAGCCTGAACCAGTTTGCGAAGGCTTATCGATCGATCCCCTTCCGACCTCCTCATTAAATGGAGTCGCAGGAAGCTGGTCGCCTTCGATTAATAATTCTTCGACTACATTATACACGTTTACTCCATTGGCGGGTCAGTGTGCGACAAATAACACATTGACGATTGAGATACTTTCAACAGAAGTCCCAACCTTCGACGCTATTGGGCCAATATGTAGCGGTTCTTCTGTAAACCCGCTTCCGTTGGTATCAGTTGAAGGAGTCATCGGTTCCTGGGCACCAGCCTTCGACAATCAAAACACGACAACCTATACTTTTGTGCCTGCACCTAACGAATGCGCAACAAACGCAACATTAGATATTGTGGTAAACCCAACTACGACGCCATCTTTTGATCCGGTTCCCGCTATTTGCAGCGGTGAAACTTTGGATCCACTCCCATCGACTTCGATTAATGGAATCTTGGGATCTTGGTCTCCTGGTTTGAATAACCTGTCAACAACTACATATACCTTCACTCCGAATGCTGGTCAATGTGCAGTGAACACAGATCTAACGATCACGGTAAACTCGCCATCAGTAATACCTCTTTTTCCAATAGTGAATGATCTATGTCTTGGATCAGTGCCTCCAACGTTAAATTCCGTTTCGGATAACGGTATTTCTGGAGCCTGGTCACAGCCAGTGACTACATCAGTTGCTGGTACCCAAACCTACATATTTACTCCCGATCCTGATGAATGTGGGGTTTCTACTACTCTTGACATTACTGTTGTGAACCCATTAACTCCGCTATTTGATCCTCTTTCGGGTGTATGCCAGAATGGGATTTCACCAGTTTTAAGCCCGGTTTCCACGAATGGGATTAATGGGGTGTGGTCACCGGTGGTAAGTACCTCAATAGCTGGTATACAGACATATACCTTTACTCCCTTGAATAATGAGTGCGCAGTGAGTACCACAATTGATTTGGTAGTTTATCCCATTCCTTCGATAAATGCAGGGCAGGACGTTGAAGTTTGCGAAGGTCAACAAATAACATTAACTGCTCAAGGAGCGGATTCGTATTCGTGGTCTAATAATGTCTCAAATGGAATTTCGTTTACTCCTTCTGTCGGAACGACAATGTATTCAGTTACCGGAACCAGTGCAGAAGGTTGTACTTCTACTGATCAATTGAATGTTACAGTACATCCAAATCCTGTGGTTTCCGCAGGGCCTGATCAGACGCTCTGCCAGGGAACTTCTGCTGTATTGTCAGGTTCAGGAGCTCTTACCTACAGTTGGGATAATAATATTGTCAATTCTGTTCAGTTTCAGCCTCCATCTGGAAATACGGTATACTCAGTTACAGGTACAGACTCGAATGGATGTATTAACACTGATCAGGTATCTGTTTCAGTAATTGCTGTTCCGATTCCCACTTTCCAGTTTAGTGGAGTGGGTTGTGTTCCATTAGATGTGACACTGACCAATACCACCTCTAACGCTGAGGATTGTATATGGTCTTTTAGTAATGGTGTTGAATTTACAGGTTGTGGTGTTGTGACAACAACTCTAACTCAGGCAGGTTGTTATGATGTTACCCTTACCACGACTGTAAATGGCTGTTCTTCAACTTTTACTGCTTATGATATCATTTGTGCAGAAGAAGCTCCAATTGCTGACTTTACTTTTAGTCCAGGAACAGTTAGTACACTTAATCCTGAGGTGCAATTTGAAAATCTTTCAAATGGAGCGATTTCATACCTATGGGATTTTGGGGATCAATCTATATTGAGTAATGAAATAGATCCGTCTCACATATTCCCTGATGATGCTTCGTCTAATTATGAAATTATGTTGGTTGCCTATTCGCTAAACGGTTGTTCAGATACTGCCTATGCTTTTGTTACCGTTGAAGAAGAAATGATCTTTTGGGTGCCAAATTCATTTACTCCCGATGGAGATATTTTTAATCAAACCTTTGAACCTGTATTTACTTCTGGTTTTGACCCGTACGATTACCATCTTACCATTTTTAATCGTTGGGGAGAAATTGTTTTTGAAAGTTATGACCATGAATATGGTTGGGATGGTTCATTTGGAGGTATGAATGGGGGAGAAGTACACGTTTGTCAGGATGGAACTTATACTTGGAAAATAGAATATAAGATAACGAATAATGATGAACGGAAAATTGCCATCGGGCATGTTAACTTGCTCAGGTAATATGTGTAAAAGCAGGTTAAAAGCATCTGTCTATACATTGTCTATATCTAATATTTGAAATCATTTGAAGCAAAATTGTCTATTTGCATTGAATTGCATTTAGCATTTTATCAACTTAACCTAACTGTCATGAAAGAAGCGTTATCGTTTTCTAATTTGCGTACCACCTTTGTTGGTTTTCTTTTATTCTTTACTATTTCTTTGCCTTCATTAGGGCAAATAACGATTTATGAGGACCTCTTTACAGGTGGTAATGTGGATGGTGGAACCACAACAGCAACGGCGTTTGTGAGTGGAACTGCCCCAAACAATACAAACTGGAGGTACACCGAATTTGAGAATGGATTTGGGCCATCCTGGCAACGGAATAATAACGAGGCTGTTTTAAGGAATACTTTTGGGGTTAATAGAAGTTTTGGAGCGAATATGCTCTATAAGGCTGGAAATGGCTATTATGGTGCTCCTGGGGGATTATATGAGCAAACCACTGAATTTACTACTGTCTTTACAGCAAACAATGATATTATTGAATGGACGATCAATTTCAGATCGCCAAATGAAGTTCCTCAAGGGTTAACAAATGGAGGCGCAGGATTTACCGGTGGAGCTTTTGTCTTGGGCATGGATTCTCCTACGCTTGCTGCTTGTACCTATACAACGGTGGGTTACGCTGTGATTTTTGGAGATGCTGCTGGAGCGAGTGGGAATCGAGTTAAACTTGTAAGATTTAATGGCGGAACTACAGATAATAATTGTGCCACAAATAATCAGCCTCATTATACATTTTTCAACTGGAATGGGACAAATACAACAACTTGTATTATTTCTGATAATGTCAATTTAACCACGAGCTGGTATTCAGTTAAAGTCCAGTACAATCCTTCCAATGATGAATGGAGACTTTTTGTTCGGAATGATGGTGGCGCAAAAGGAGATCCACAGACACTGGATGATTCACACTGCAAGGGAGCTAATATAGATGCCACCTACACAGGGTCAAATCTGCCTATTATGGGTGTTTACGCTTGCCTGCCTGATGATGGAAATGTAAGAGAAACGCGCTGGGATAATTTGAGAATTAAAAAAGGTGTTGCTCAGCTTGGCTGTCCTTCAACAACAGGTCTTTGTGGAGCATATGCAATTTGTGCTCCTCCAACTATTTCTGCTCAACCTACAAATCAGCCAGTTTGTGCAAATGGAAGTACAAGTCTTTCGGTTATGGCTTCTTCAGGTCCATACCAATGGCAATATTCTACTGATGGAGTAAGTTGGTCGAATGTCACAAATGGTACTCCCACAGGATTTACATATTCAAATTCAACGACGAATACATTGGGTATTTCGACTGTGGGCGCGGATTGTGGTGTTTATCAATACAGGGTCATAGTAGGTTCTCCGGGTTGTGATGCAGTTTCTAACACGGCAACTGTCACTGTTCTTAAAGCAACGAGAATAGCACCAACCGGTCCACAATGTAGTGGAACACAACTTAATTTTAGCTCGTGCCCTTCGGGTGCGAGTTATTCATGGACGGTTACACCACCAATTGGAACTTCAGCCATCCCGACTTCAGGTAATACTCAGAATTTTTCATTTACACCAACAAATAACACCTCGTCATCGGTTCAGTTTCCTGTGGATTTTTCCATTACATTTTCTGGTTTAACCTGTAATCAAACGTTTAATCCAACAATTATTCCTCCGCCTGATGCAGGAACAGATGGTACGCTTACTGTGTGTCAGGGAACTACACCGACAGATGCTGAATTGTTCGGAGCACTGAATGGAACTCCACAAG
>SBFR01000237.1 GCA_006227105.1 Bacteroidota bacterium | reverse complement strand
AAGGCGATAGAATATTCCAATAAAATGATGGAGAGAAGAGGTCAGCAACTCACTTCGGCCGAAATTGAAATTCTGAGAGTTATTTCTGAACAATAACGGACAAAATTTCAGACTTTTTTGCGTGGCACAAGGTTTGAAACTACTGTGTTCGACTTGAATTAAGTAGCTGTCCGGTTGTTTACCAATTTATTTTCGTGAACGGACTGACAGTTTGACGTACATAATTACAACATGAGCGAATTTTTTGATAATAGCATTTTACAATTTTCAGATAACATTGAAACCGATTCAGAATTTATTCCACTGATCACAGCGGAAGAAGAAGAGAACATGAATAAGCAAAGCTTCCCTGATGTTCTTCCGATTCTCCCGTTGAGAAATAATGTTTTGTTTCCAGGAGTAGTAATTCCGATCACGGTGGGTAGGGATAAATCCATCAAATTGATTTCTGATTCGAACAAAGGGAATAAGATCATCGGTGTGGTGTCTCAAAAAGATCAGGAAGAAGAAAATCCTGAATTTGAGGACTTGCACAATGTAGGTACCGTGGCTCAGATCATCAGAACGTTAAGGATGCCCGATGGAAGTACAACAGTGATCATTCAAGGGAAGAAAAGATTTGAGATGGTCTCACCGGAGCAGGCCGAACCGTACATGAAAGCTTCAGTAAAATATCTCAACGAAACGCCATTTGATAAAAAGGATAAGGAAACGGAAGTGATGATCGGTACTGTAAAGGACCTTGCGCTGCAGATCATTAAAGAAAGTCCTAATATTCCAACTGAAGCATCTTTTGCGATTGGAAATATTGACAGTCCTACATTCCTGGTGAATTTTATTTCTTCCAACATGAATGCGGATGTTGCGAAGAAGCAGGAAATGCTGGAGGAATTGAATACCAAACAGCGGATCATGAAAGTCCTTGAACATTTGACCTTAGAGGTACAGATGCTAGAGATGCGCAATGAGATCCAATCAAAAGTTAAGAGAGACATTGATCGTCAGCAAAGAGAATATTTCCTGCATCAACAGATGAGAACTATTCAGGATGAGCTTGGATATAGCCCGCAGGAACAGGATGTGCGGGAACTGGAAAAGAGAGCTGACAAAAAGAACTGGGATAAGAAAGTTGAAAAGCTTTTCAACAAGGAACTTGAGAAGCTTCAGCGAATGAATCCACAAGGAGCCGAATATACGGTCCAATTGAATTATCTTGATCTGTTGCTTGATCTGCCATGGGGCGATTACACCAAAGATGATCTGGATCTTGTGAAGGCTCGAAAAATATTGGATCGAGATCATTTTGGTCTCGAGAAAGTGAAAGAAAGGATCCTGGAATACTTAGCTGTATTAAAGCTGAAAGGCAATATGAAATCTCCGATCCTTTGTTTTTACGGACCTCCGGGAGTAGGGAAGACTTCACTCGGTAAATCAATAGCCGAGGCGTTAGGCCGTAAATATGTTCGAATGTCTCTGGGTGGACTTCATGATGAATCTGAGATCCGAGGACATCGAAAAACATATATCGGAGCAATGCCGGGTAGGATTGTACAAAGTTTGAAAAAAGCGGAAAGCTCTAATCCTGTATTTGTATTGGATGAGATCGATAAGCTTGGAAGAAGTAACCATGGTGATCCGTCTTCAGCATTACTTGAGGTTCTTGATCCAGAGCAGAACAACTCATTCTATGACAATTATGTAGAAACAGAATTCGATCTGTCTCGAGTGATGTTCATCGCGACGGCCAACTCACTTTCAACAATTCAAGGTCCTTTAAGAGATCGTATGGAGATCATTGAAGTGAATGGATACACGATCGAGGAAAAGCTTGAAATCGCAAAGAAACACTTATTGCCTAAGCAAATCAATGAGCATGGATTATCGAAAAAAGATATTTCCTTGGATAAAAAAGTGATCGAGAAAGTTGTAGAGGAATACACCAATGAATCCGGAGTTCGAGGTCTTGATAAAATGATCGCTAAGATCGTAAGAAACAGAGCCAGACAGATTGCTATGGGAGAGACATTCGATGTGAAAGTTTCTTTTGAAGAAATTGGGAAGGTGCTTGGTCCTGGAAGAGAGCGAACAAAATATGCGGACAATTCTGTTGCAGGTGTTGTTACCGGACTGGCATGGACAAGTGTAGGTGGAGATATTCTCTTTATTGAGTCTTCGATCACTAAAGGAAAGGGAAAATTAACCCTGACTGGAAATCTCGGCGAGGTGATGAAAGAATCAGCGGTTATTGCGTTAGAATTTCTTAAGGCACATAGTAGCTGGTTAGGATTGGATCAGGAAGTTTTTGATCGATACAACGTACATATACACGTTCCTGAAGGAGCTACTCCAAAAGACGGACCGAGCGCCGGGATAACAATGCTCACTTCACTTGCGTCTTTATTTACTCAGCGAAAAGTTAAAAATAAGCTGGCAATGACAGGAGAAATTACACTAAGGGGAGAGGTATTGCCTGTTGGGGGGATTAAAGAAAAAGTATTGGCAGCTAAAAGAGCAAGAATCAAGGAGATCATTCTATCAGAAAAGAATCGAAAAGACATTGAAGAGATCAATGCATCCTATTTAGAAGGACTCACATTTCACTATGTACAGACCATGAAACAAGTTCTTGACGTGGCTCTTACAAGTGATAAAGTGAAGGATCCTGTTAAGATCGATTAGTAGTAATACAGAACGAGGTTCCTTTTTCGGAAGAGCTGAATTCGCTTTTACCATCTAGTTGCTCACTCAAATTTGAAATGACCATCATTCCTAATGATTGGTCATTTTTTATTCTGTTAAGATCAAATCCTTTTCCGTTGTCCGAAATGCAGAGTGTAAAGTGATCATTGTTTGTTACAATGGAGACCTTCAAATGAGGTGAGGCGTGATCCTTAAAGGCATATTTGAGTGAATTTGTAACAAGCTCATTGATGAGTAAGCCAAGAGGAACTGCAATATCAAGGCTTAATTCCAGAGAATCGAGTTCAAATTGGGTCGTAATGGATGAATTTGCGCCCAAATAGCTATGTATCAGATCTCGAACCAATTGTTCAGCATAAATAGAGAAATTAACCGTGGACAGATCTTCAGAACGATAAAGCATGTCGTGGATTGCTGCCATTGATTTTATTCTGTTCTGACTTTCCCTGAAATAAAATTCAAGATTTTCATCATTGACCAGATTTGCCTGTAAACTTAATAAACTAGAAATTACCTGCAGATTGTTTTTTACTCTGTGATGTAACTCTTTGATCAGGAATTCTTTCTCTTTGATCGTTTTTAGGATGAATTCTTCTTTTTTAACGATATCAGTAATATCCTGAACAACACCATCTATCCGATACACTTTTCCTTCTTCATTCACATAAGGCAATCCATAGCATGACACCGTTTTAATAATTCCATCCGGTGTGTATACTTTATGCTGAAATGCATAAGGTTGACCGTCCATCATTGCCTTTTCAACCGTTTTATTAAATAAGTCGTAGCCTGTTTTATCAAATCGTTTTAGATACGCTTCGTATAGTGTGGTTTTTTCTTCCTCAGAGATGGCGAATATGTTGTATAGCTCGTCTGACCAGTATAAGGAGTAATTAATAGTGTTAAAACTAAAATTACCGAGTTTGGCCATTCGCTGAGCGGCATTCAGTAGTTCTGTGTTTTGAATAAGTTTTTCCTCAAGGATTTTCTGCTCTGTAATATCTCTTCCAATGGCGTAAATAATTCCATTTTTGTCGGTCGTACTCATCCACTGAAGTATGACGGTTTCTCCAGATTTGGTAATGTAGTGGTTAATGAAGTGAGCAGTCGTTTCACCAGTTTTGTCAATTTTATCAATTTCCTCTGACGTTTTGTTTTTATCATCAGGATGTATGAAATCAACAATTGGTTTGGATAGTAATTCTTCTTCCGAATACCCAAGAAGTTCTGTGAATGATGGATTCACCATCAGGAAGTATCCTTCTGTATTGGCCAGGCAAACAAGATCCTTAGAGATATTAAAGAAAATTTCATAAACCTGTAATCTGGAAATCTCACTTTCTAGCGCTTTGGCCTTTTGGTTTAAAATTGAAATTTGATCTTTCGGATTGTCAAATTTTTCGCTCACAGTGTCAGAGGTTTAGACCAAACTACAGAAAAAAAAGGGCATTTGCAAACAAGTCACAAATGCCCTTTTAAAGTCAAGAAATTTCAGTTTTACTCCTCTTTCCAGTCCATGCCTTTATTTCCTGTATAAGGAATGCCTTTTTCATCCAGTTTCTTTTCAATATCGTTCAGTCTTTTGATGATATTATTCAATGAATTTCTCATCTCATCATATTCCATCGTAACGATCTCAAGATTTCGTTTTCTGGATGAGCTTACACCAACCGTGTTTTCCCACAACTGATATTCAACCAGTCCCATTCGTTCTGAAATTCCGGGATAAGCTTCAAACTCTCTTGAAGTTCTTGTCTTGTCTCCATACATGGCAGTTTGGCAAACCACAAATTGTAATTCTAAAGCTCTGATTTCTTCAAGTAGGGTCAGATCCATTCCTGGATATGTGGTGATCACACTCTGGTATAAATTGATCTTTTCCTTAGTTTCTCTCAAAAGAACATTTGTTCCACCAATTCGTCGGCTCATTTCAGCGACTTTGTTTCTGAAGTCATTCAGCTCGGCAACATCCGCAGCTTTAAGTGTCTGGAAATTCATTGGAACTACCTTGAACTTCTCTGCTGATGTTAGCTGTTCACTCTTTCCATTTCCAGTTAACCATACTTCGACAGTGTAATTTCCTTCGATTACAAGAAATCCATTGTTGTCATTGTTTCGACTACTTTTTGAAGGTGAAGTAGATTCAGATCTCAAATTCCAAGTTACCCTCTGGATGCCCTTTCCTGCTTTCTGAACAAGTCTTTTGATCTCCTTTCCTTGATCATCTTTAATGATAAAAATGAACTTCATTTCTTCTTCCTGCTCTTCTTTCTTAATGTCCTCAAAAGATGGATAGAAGACATCTTTTTTGTCTTTTTCAAGTTTCTTTTCTTCCTCCTGTCTTTTGTCTTTAAGAGATTTTAGTTCATCCTTGAAGTAGAATGTAAACGTAGCTCCGAATTCCGGATTTTTTCCAGCGTACAGATTGGTTCCTTGAAAACCTGTTCCGTCAAGTCCAAGAGGATCAGCAGGTACGTATAATCTTGCATCTTTAATTGGGAACATATGTGCTTTTTTATCGAGATTCTCTTTTGTAAGATCTCTTAATGGAGAATAATTATCCAGCACATAGAATCCACGACCAAAGGATGCGGCTACAAGGTCATTTTCTCTTTTTTGAATATCAAGATCATAAATTGCAATGGTTGGTAAACCTCCAAGCTTTGTCCATGATTTCCCACCATCAGTTGAGAAATAGGCTCCGAATTCAGTTCCCACAAACAAAAGATCCTTCTTAACAAAATCTTGTCTGATACAATAAACAGATCCTCTTTCAGGGAGATTTGAAGAGATAGATGTCCAGGTTTTTCCTTTATCTGAACTTTTCATGAGGTAAGGCTTGAAATCTCCTGAACGATGATTGTTAAAGACCGCAAAAACAACATTTTCATCGTGTTGAGATGCGCATATCATGTTTACACGAGTATTAGAAGGTATTCCTGCGAACGAATTATATTTTGTCCAGGTCTTACCATCATTTTCAGATACCTGAATCGCACCGTCATCTGTTCCGGCATATAGAAGCCCTTTTCGTACTGGTGACTCATCAAGTGCCACTATGTTACCATAGATCGTTGTAGATGCATTTTTCATTACAGCATCCATCGACCAAACCTGACCCATCACTTTTAGTTTGTTGCGATCAATTCCTTTTGATAGGTCAGGGGAGATCACCTCCCAGTCGTCACCTCTGTTGGTGCTTTTAAACACTTTATTGGCTGCGAAGTACAACGTTTTATGGTCGTGTGGAGAAACCAATAGAGGAGCATCCCAGTTCCAACGGTAAGGATCTTCTCCTTTTCCTGGTAGAGGTTGGATGGGTACTTTTTCTCCTGACGCCTTGTCATATCTTACGATCCAACCGTATTGAGCCTGAGCGTAAACCACATTTTCATCTTCCGGATCAACTGCTGATTCAAATCCATCCCCGCCATTGGTAATGTACCAATCAAAGTTAAGGATACCTGTTGCGTTCATTGTCGCCGAAGGACCTCCCATTGAATTGTTATCCTGAGTCCCTCCATAAATATTGTAAAATGGCAACGCGTTATCCGTAGTTACTTTGTAATACTGGATGATCGGCAAATTGTCGTAATAACGCCATTCCCGTGCATGAGTGAATGTTTCATATACTCCACCATCACATCCAACCAACCAGTGATCAGTATTCTTTGGGTCGATCCAAATGACGTGATTGTCAACGTGCTTATATTTCTCACCGGTTGCAACAAATGTTTTTCCGCCATCCGCAGTATGGTGCATGTAAGTGTCCATAGCAAAAACCTTGTTCTTGTCCACCGGATCACAGAAGATCTCTTGGTAATAATTCCCGCTGGTATTATAAGATGACATTTTCGACCATGATTCACCTTTATTGGTTGATCTGAAGAAACCACCTTTTCCATTTCTTCCCTCTACAATGGCATACACATAGTTGTTGTCTACAGGCGACACGGCAAGTCCAATTCTTCCCATATCTCCCTTGGGTAGTCCGCTGTTGATCTCTCTCCATGTTTCTCCTCCATCGGTTGATTTGTAGATCGTTGATTCGGGTCCACCACCAATATAGGTCCATTCATGTCTTCTTCTTTGATGAGCTGCTGCATAAAGGATATTGGGGTCTTTAGGATCCGATGCTATTTCGGAAATTCCTGTTTCATCACTAACGAACAATGTTCTTTTCCAGGTCTTCCCGCCATCTGCACTTTTGTAAACTCCGCGTTCACCACCGGAGCTCCATACTGGGCCATATGCTGCAACCCAAAGTGTATTTTCATCTGTTGGATGAATAATAATATTGCCGATGTGCTCTGAGTTCTTCAGTCCCATATTTGTAAAACTCTTTCCTCCATCCACTGATTTGTATACCCCGTCGCCGTAGGCTACAGATCGCTGGTTGTTGTTTTCCCCAGTTCCAACCCACACAGTATTTGGATTAGACGGAGCCAACTCAATACATGCGATCGAAAACGATCCATATCCATCAAAAATCGGGTTGAAGGTTGTTCCATGGTTCTCTGTATACCATATCCCGCCGGATGCCGCAGCGACATACCATTTGTCATTGTTGTCGGGATGAACGACGATATCTGCAACTCTCCCTGATGTAAGTGCCGGACCAATGGAACGGAATTGAATGCTTCCTACAGTAGATGCGTCATACAATGGTGCTGGTTTATCTTCTGTTTTCGGTTTCTTTTGAGCATATCCTATGCTCAAAGTGAGCAGAGAAGCTAATAAAGTGAAGTATACTTTCATAGATTAAAGAAATGGGTTCGTTTGAATAATTGATTTAAAAATTTATTGGTTTACTGACATAAACTTGGATCAAGTTCGCATGCTTTTTTACGATTGATTAAAGAAAGTTCTTTTTTGCCAATTTGATCATATGTTACACCTAGAAATAAATAGGCGCGTGCATAATTCGGATCTATTTTTAACGCTTTTTCAAGGGCATTGATCGCCTCCTGGAATCTTTTGGTCTCCCCATAACACCAAGCCAGTCTTGTCCATAACTCTGCACTATTGGGTGTTGATTGAATTGCATGTTCAAATTCGGTTGTTGCTGCGGCAAAATTCTTTTGCTCAATTAGTTGAACTCCCTTAGTGTAGTGATCTTCATTGGTTGATTTTTGTAACTGGTAGGTCAAATCGAGATATCTCTTTGAAGTTTCATTATCGGGTTCGATTTCGAGGGCCTTGTTGAATGAGGCAATCGCATTGTCATATTGTTGCATCTTTCCGTAGACGCTTCCCAAATTATTCCAACCTTCTGTGTATTGAGGGTACACATCGACAGCTTTCTGAATATAGATTAATGATGTATCAAGATATGTTTTGTTTCCTGTGTAGTCTGCCATCTCAAACATCCAACTTCCATAAGTATTAAAGTAAATATGTTTTCTGGCAATCGAAACCGATCTTTTGAGTGATATATAAGCACTGTCCAGATAGAGGTCTCTTTGTTTAAGATTAAAATCTTTATTTTTTTCATTAGCGAAGGATAGAGAATGATGACGTTTTGCAATTTTGAAATAAGTGTACCCTAACTGATGATGTGCTACGGGAAAGAGTTCCAAAATCTTAATGGATTTCTTTAAGTATTGAATTCCCTCATTGATATATCTGGCACTGTCTTCTGGACTTTGTTCACTTAAGAAATCGACGTTAGTGATGTGATTTCCATAGTAATACGTCATATGTGCACTATTAGGTCTTGTTTTGACATCTGCGCTGAACAGAGCAAGCTCATTCTTCCATTCTTCGTTTCTAGAGATGGTCTTGTATGAGTAGAGTACACCAACCACTAATAAGGTAATACCGGCTGCGCCTAATCGTTTAAAGAACAATCTGATATTAGTTGGATCGAACTCCTTTTCTTTTTGTATAAATTGAGTTAGGAGGTATGCGATCAATAGACAAAAAGCAACTGAAGGAACATAAAGCAGACGCTCGCCAAAAGCCGTACCTATTTCAATAAATAAATTGGAGGGTAGAGCAATCGTAAAGAGGAAAAACAGACCAGTAAATGAATAGAAAGAACGTTTTTTAAGTCCTTTGATGATAATTCCTCCAATCATTAAATAGATCAGAACACTAATAATAACAATTGGATCAGAAAAAGAGGTAATGTTAAAATCACTGTATCCATAATCTATTGCTAATGGGTGTGGTACAAGAAGAATTCGCAGCATGTAGCCCATTAAATAGAAGGCTGTTGCTTTTCTGTCGAGAATATTGTCTGTAGCAAATAAGAAATTGTCCGCCACAGCCACTTCTTCAGCCCCTAGTCCTCCAACAATACTATTTCTGATCAAAAGAAAGAAAAAGATCACAGCTGAAATGAAAATCAGACCTTTCCATCTATTCGTTCTGATTTTATCGGATTCTTTTTCGGTGAAAAAGTAGATGAACAACGGAAGTAATAAAAGGATGATAATTGAAGATTCTTTACTGAATACGGCTATTGCTGTAGTAATCATTGCGAAAAGAATGTGTTTTATCTGACCTGACAGAAGGTAACGGTAATAAAACAGTAGCGTAGACGCGATTCCCAACATTCCAAGGATCTCATCACGGCTTTTAATATTTGCAACAACCTCCGTGTGTATTGGATGAAAAGCAAAAAGGGCGGAGCAAACAAAAGAAAGATAGCTGTTTCCCGTCCATTGCTTTAGAGCAATGAATAAAACTGAACACGACAAAGCGAACAACAATACATTGATGACGTGAGATGGATGCGGGTTGTCAGGCCAGATTTGCCATTCTATGGCAAACATAGCCTGAGAAAGAGGTCTGTATAGATAATCATCTGTAAATCCTGCGCCGTTTCGGATGGTCGTTGAAAAAATGGTCGGTATTGCTTCGATCCCTTTTTGAACATGGGTATTGTCAGGGATAATATCATGGTCGTCCAGAACATATTCGTGACCAAAAGTATTGGCATATAAAACGACAGCCACCACAGCCACGATCAAGGCAAGCCATTTGTCGACTTTTGTTAATTTAAATAGGGTATAACCTTCCTTCATTTGTCCTGCCTTAGCTGAACTATTACTAGTCTTTTGATTATTGGCCGTTTTATTTCGTCCCATAAAAAATCAGAATTTTCAATAGCTATTTTTTCCTTGACGGCTAAAAATAATGAATTAAAATGCGATAGTAAAGTCTCATTTATTTCATTCATAAAATCTCAAGTAATTCAATGAACTTATTGATGATTTTGGTGTAACCTTTCTTAAAGAAAATCGATATACAATTTTAGGTACGGAATTTGATTTTTGATCCCAAACCGTAAATGACATATGAAATACATTTACTTCTTCTTATTTCTTGGAATTTCACAATTAGCTGGTGCTCAGAACGAAGATGAGTCTTGTTTACCTCCTGGTAAAAAGACCTTAAAATATCTTGAAGCTGCTTCCAAATCAGCCGACGCGAAAACTGCTATCGATAATTTCAATAGTGCAATCGAGACGGCTCCTGATAATGCGATGGTCTATTTTGAATATGCAATGTATGCGTACGAGTCTGGTTTGAAATACTTCGAAACGCAGCCGAACCCGGCCATGGGAAATAAGAGCTTTCAGAAGTCAGAAGAAATGTTTCTCAAAACGATTGAGTATTGTTCGGATTATCATGCCAGCTGTTTTTACTATTTAGGCGTGATCAACTATTCGCAGCAGGACAAAGCAGAAGCGATCAAATATTTCAAATTATTCAAATCATTCAAGCATAGTGAAGTAAATCGGTATCCTTCAGATTACGATAAAAAAGTAAAGGATGTGAATTCTGTTCTTGCTGAATTAGAAGCAGAGCAGGATCTGTTAACCAATCAGGTGCCTTTTGAGCCTTCTTTGGTAAGAAATGTCAGCTCGAAGAATGATGAGTATTTTCCAATGATCTCTCCTGATAATGAGTTGATGTTCTATACACGAAAAGTTGACGATAGAGCTCTAGGTGATCTTGTTTCGAACTGGCAAGAAAAATTCACGTTTTCTCAGCGTCCCGATATTAAGTCTCAGTTTACCAATGGGGAGTTTTTAAAGCCGCCATTCAATACCGGAGAGTTTTCTAATTATGGTTCAGCAACGCTATCCGTAGATAACAAAGAAATGATCATTTGTGCCTGTAAGAAAGAGGTGGTGTATGGGCGTGACTATTTGAATTGTGACTTGTATTCTACCACCTATGAGCGCTCTGGAGCCGGAGGAAATGATTTTATGTGGACACCATTAAAAAATCTGGGACCTAACATCAATACGCAAGATGGTTGGGAGGCACAACCTTCTATGTCGGCCGACGGTAACACACTCTATTATACAGCAGCAAGACCAACGACTAGAGACAATGATATTTTTGTTTCTCTGCGTCAGCCTGATGGTAGCTGGGGAAAGGCAAGACCATTCGATGAGATCAATACAGCAGGAAAAGACAAATCTCCATTCTTGCATCAGGACAGTGAAACGCTCTATTTTGTTTCTTCTTGCACCGATGAGCGTAAAGGAGTTGGAGGCCTAGATATTTTCTACATACGCGAAGAAGGTGGAGGGAAATGGAGTAAGCCAAAGAATATCGGATATCCAATTAACTCTAAAGAGGATGAATTAGGACTATTCGTTTCAACAGATGGTAAAATTGCATACTTCTCTTCTAGAGTTGGTGGTGATTGGAATATTTACTCTTTCGAATTATATGAAGAGGCAAGGCCGAAAGCAGTGGCTATTTTGAAAGGAGAACTAAAGGATGAGCAGGGGCAACCAATTAAAGATGCAAAGATCGAGATCGCATACGAAGGATCAAAGGAAGTAACTGAAGTCAAAGTAAATGGAGATGATGGAAAGTATGCTGCGGTTGTAAAGCTTGACAAGAAGCAGGATGTGATGGTGACCGTAAAAAAGGAAGGCCATGCTTTTGACTCAAAGTTGGTGACGAAAGAAGAATTCAAACCGGAACAGGTTACGATAAAAGGAAAAGACCTTGAAGTGAAAGAGCTTAAGGTGGGAGAAGCTTATACCATCAATGACATCTTGTATGCAACCAACTCGGCAGAGCTCTCGAAAAGATCGAAATTCATTCTAGACGGATTTGCCAGATTCTTGAAAGAAAATCCTACGATAAAAGTAGCCATTCAAGGGCATACGGATGATGTAGGAGATGACAATAAGAACCTTGTACTTTCAGAAGAGCGTGCTGTAGGAGTGAAAGATTACCTTATATCACAGGGCATTAAGTCAGATCGTTTGTCTGCGAAGGGTTATGGTGAAACGCAGCCTAAATTGCCAAATACTTCTGAATCAAACAGGGCTAAGAACAGAAGAACCGATTTTGTGATCGACAAGCTATAGAAATCTGATCTTAGATACATTCAGATCGACTGGTTCGTCTATTCCCGGTAGGACTCCATCTTCTGAAAATTGCCAGTGAATGATTCTTGCATCCTCAATGCATTCCGGTTTTCGTGAATACGCGGCGATCCAGAATTTATGGTCCTTGAATTTATTCGTGAATTTTGTTTCAAAGAAGTGAAGTGAAGTGTAGATAATCGGTCTCATTCCACTTTTTTCTTCGACACGATTCAGCCATGCAGCTATGTTTCGCATCATAAGAGAATCATCAGAAAACTCAACTTCTACATCCACAACAGGAGGTAAGTCCATTTCTTTTTGCTCCCAGTTTTTTAAAAAATGATCAGCTTGTAAGATAGGATCCGAAGTTGCAGAGAAAAAATGATAGCTTCCATTCGGAATCCCCCTTTTATTTAACTCTTTCCTAAATTGACTGTATCTCGAGTCAATGTGATCTGCCCCTTCGGTAGCTTTGCAATAAACAAAAGAAATCAGGGTGTCAAAACGCGCGACTTCAAACAATCTGTCCCAGTCAATTGAACCTTGGTGATGAGAGATATCAATGCCTATCGATTCAAACCCATCGGGTACCATTGATAGAAAGGCACTCTTTTTAACTCTAATTGATGCGCTTCGGATGCTTTTATCAGAAGAATAATAATAGAATAGGCCAGCAACACAGAGAAGGATGAAAATAAAAGGCAAAAGGAGTTTGGGCCCTTTTCTTTTTTTAATACTTTTCTTTCTGCTTTTCATCGGTTAAATGTAGTTAGTTCAGGTCTAATTTTCGCTAGAAATGAAAAATTGGGAAATTCTCTTAATGGGTTTATTTATCTCCATCATTGGAGTCCTTTGTCTCTGGATATGGAAAAGACTACGGATCTTGAAAAGTGAAATAAATAAATGGGAAAAGATTTCGGCGATGGTGACCGAAAAATTCGTTGGTGATCGAAAATATCTTCCTGGGACGGATATTGGAGATCAACGAGTATACTTGACCTATTCCTTTACTTTTAATGGAAAAGAATTTTCTGGAAATCGACTGGATGGTTTTGAGTTAATGGGAATCGAACAATCCATGATGTTGAAAATGGCTCAGAAAAAACTCAAAGCAAT
>SBFR01000065.1 GCA_006227105.1 Bacteroidota bacterium | reverse complement strand
TCAGTTCCGGCTTGTGGATCGAATCCATGCTCGGGAATTACAATTACAGGTTCTGTTTCAGCACAAACAAACGTATCTTGTTTTGGTGGCAATAATGGTGCTGCCACTGTTACAGGTTCAGGAGGTACCGCAGCGTATACATACACATGGACACCAGGCAGCTTAAATGGAGGAACTCAATCTTCTTTGTCTGCAAATGTTTATACTGTAAATATTTCAGATGCAAATGGTTGTACGGGTACTACATCCGTGACAATTACACAACCTTCATCTGCACTTGCTGCAAGTACTACGACGACTCCTGCTACTTGTGGATCCAATAATGGAACTGCGACAGTTACTCCAACGGGAGGTACTTCTGGATATACTTATGCATGGTCTCCTTCAGGAGGTTCATCTGCAACTGCTTCGAACCTGGCTTCAGGTAGTTATTCAGTGACCGTAACCGATGCCAATGGTTGTACAACAACTGCTAGTGCAACCGTTGGATCGAATGGTGGTCCAAGTATTTCACTAACGAATTCTAGTGATGTGACTTGTAATGGTGATAACGATGGCTCCGCTACAGTATCAGGTTCTGGAGGAACAGGAACCCTGACGTATAACTGGACACCAGGTAACTTAACTGGAACAACTCAATCAGCTCTGGCGGCAGATACCTACACTGTAACTGTTACAGATCAAAATGGATGTGCCAACTCTACCACTGTTACGATCAACGAACCTACTGCGGTTACCCTGACTCAAGGTACGATTACTCCTGCTAACTGTGGAGCTTCAGATGGTTCGGCCACCGTGACGGGTTCCGGTGGAACTGGTGCTTTGACCTATGCTTGGACACCAAATGTGAGTACCAGTGCCTCAGCAACAAATATAGCCGCAGGATCTTATACTGTCACAGCAACGGACCAAAATGGTTGTCAGGCAACAGTGAATTTCACAGTATCATCCATTGGAGGACCAACCGTGAGCATAAGTTCATCTTCGGATGCTTCATGCTTCGGAACAAACGATGGTTCGGCTACAGCAACTGCTACAGGAGGAACTTCGCCTTATACTTATAGCTGGAGCCCTTCAGGTGGTTCAACAGATACCGCAACCGGACTAGCTGCAGGAAACTATACAGTAACTGTGACCGACAATACCGGTTGTATTGGAACAGCTTCAGTAACTATTGGCAGCCCAACTGCAATTTCAATAACTGAAACAATCACAGATGCTTCATGTGGAAATAGTGATGGACAAATTTCAGTCACGGCAACGGGAGGATCTGGACCGTATACCTATTCTTGGAGTCCAAATGGAGAAAATACAAGCTCGATCACCGGATTAAGTGCCGGCAACTACTCGGTAACTGTTACCGATGCCAATAGTTGTAGCTCAACAGAAAGTTATTCTATTGCTGTTATTGGTTCATTAAATGTTGCTGTAACTCCAGGAGTTTGGTCGATCAATGCCGGTGAATCTGTGCAATTGAATGCAACTGGAGCAGCTACCTATTCATGGACTCCAACGAACGGATTAAGTTGTTCAGATTGTCCAAACCCAATTGCCTCACCATCAATTTCTACTACATACACTGTGACGGGGACTGACGCATCAGGATGTACAGGAACTGCAATGGCTATAATAACGGTTACTCAAGTTTGCGGTGATTTGTATGTACCGACTGTCTTCTCGCCGAACGGAACAGGACCTGCAGCAAACAATGTACTTTGTGTAATGGGTAGCTGTATTGCAGAATTGACTTACGCAGTTTATAACAGATGGGGAGAAAAAGTCTTTGAGACTTCCGACAAAACAATTTGCTGGGACGGTTTATACAAAGGGAAAGAGGTTAATTCCGGAGTATATGCATACAAGTTAAATGCAAGGTTATTCGATGGAACAGTGATCGAGGAATCTGGAAATCTCACTGTAATTAGATAATTTTAGAATTAAGAAAAATACTCATGAAAAAGGTATTCATATTTGGTAGTTTGTTAATGAGCTTCGCCACCTTTGCTCAGGATGTGCATTTCTCACACACTGAATTCTCACCCTTGACGCTGAACCCTGCTCTGGCAGGAGCGAATTCTCCAATGCAAGGGGTTGTCAACTACAGAAGTCAATGGAATTCAGTTGCTGTACCCTATTCCACAATAGCGGCATCTTTTGACACTCGCTTCAACGAAAATAAAAGGGCGAAAAAAGGAATTATTGCCGGGGGATTAAATTTCTACAACGATAAAGCTGGTGATTTGAAAGTTAGCTCGACCAGCGTGAATCTAAACCTAGCCTATCACCTTATCCTTGACCAATCCAGTACTTTAGGATTGGGTATCTACACGGGATATGGACAACGTTCTATTGATCCAAGTGCAGGAAGATGGGGTACTCAATATGACGGAATGAGCTACGATCCGTCGCTGGCAACAGGAGAGTCATTTAATAACCAATCGTTCGGATACCTTGATGCGGGTGCAGGGATGGTTTACACCTACAAGACCGGTGAAGGATATATGACTCAGAATATTCAGCGCCTATTTAACATCGGATTTTCTGCATACCACTTGAATAGACCTAATTATTCGTTTGTGAATGCTGCAGATGATAAATTGTACATTCGCTACTCGGCTTTTGCCAACGCAAACATTGGAATTGCCAATACACGTGGATCTTTCCTTCCAGGGATCTATTATCATCGTCAGGGCACGGCACAGGAATTCCTTTGGGGATTCAACTATAAGTATATCTTGAGTGAAGGCTCTAAGTTTACCGGATTTACCAGACCTATGGCAGCTTATCTTGGTGTATTCAACAGATGGAAAGATGCCGTTGTGGCGAAATTCATTTTCGAATGGGATCAGGTTTCTGCTGGTTTTGCATATGATATTAACCTATCTAGCCTTTCTGATGTTTCAAAAGCAAAAGGAGGATTTGAGATCTTCTTAAGATTTAATGCAGGCGATGGAGGAGGATTCAGATCAAGGATCTAATCTCTGGCCTTCTTTAAAATTGAAGTAGTCGAAAAGCCGTCCACCAGTTGGATGGCTTTTACTTTTCCCCCATATTTTTTTACAACATCCGAACCAACGATGTATTTGGGTGACTTAGGGTCCATTTCGTCAGGATCATAGTCTGCTCCTTTAACCAAAATATCCGGTTGTATGGATTTGATCAGGTCGAGCGGGGTTTGATCATTAAAAAAGACAACCGCATCTACAAAGCCCAAAGAAGCCAATACCAGTGCTCTGGCATCCTGATCATTGATCGGTCGTTCAGGGCCTTTACCTTGTTCTCTAACGGATTGATCTGTATTTAATCCAATAATCAATCGAGAGCCTTCTTCAGCGGCTTTGGCAAGATATGTCACATGTCCTTTGTGTAAAATGTCAAAGCAGCCATTCGTGAAAACAACTTGATCCCCTTTCAATCTCCACATTTCTCTTCTGAGAATTAATGTGTCAAGATCGACGATCTTATCCTCAACGTAACTCAGTCTGCTCATCCTTATTTTCCTTGGAATAGTTCTTTGGTAATAAAACTAATGATAAAAGTCCCAACAGGATCAATAATAATGTTTGAGAGATCCAGATGATCATTCCCAAAGCATTTCCGATAGCTTGAGCATCACTTTTATTTTCATCTCCCAAATAAAAAGCAACCACCAATCCAACAAGAAGAGGGTAAGTACCAACCCCACCATTCGTAAACGCAATTCCCAAAGCACCTGCGCAGAAACCTAAAAGAATTCCGCTGAAATGAATTTCCTGAGTTTCCGCTAGTGACTGGAATGGTAGTGCAAACATGACGATATAACATCCCCAAATGATCAACGTGTGTAAAACGTATCCCAATGGGTTCTTTGATCTGAAAATGGAAAACAATCCTTTCCACACATCCAAGGCAAAAGCCATGAGCTTTTTTCGGAACTCTTTTTTGAAAACAACAAAATAACCAGCTCCAAGAAAAAGAATCAGTATAACCGCATAAATGATATACTTGACCATTGAGGTTCCACCTTCTGCAGTTGATCCTCCGAATTCGGTCTCAATACGTGATTTGATCTCCCAGAAATCATCCATTCCTAAAAATGCGGTTAGAAACCCAATTCCTACCAGCATTGCGAAATCCACTGCTCTCTCGGCAATGATCGTCCCAAAAGAATTGGAAAAAGGAACTCCGTCTGAACGATACAACATTGCGGATCGGCTTGCTTCCCCTGCTCTAGGGATCGTTAAATTCACAAGATAGCCGATCATTATCGCATGATATCGATTCCAGAACTTGGTCTCGTATCCCAGAGGTTTAAGAACATAATCCCATCTGTATGCTCGTGAGAGATATGCCACTACACCCAATAGCATGGAAATAACGATCCAGAAATAATTGGCTTCTTTGATCGCCTTGTAAAATAAATCAAGACTATCTTTGGACATACTACTGAAGAAGAACCAGATCAGGTATACTCCTAACAATAGAGGTAATACAGTTTTTGAAAATGTGAGTATGTTCTTTTTACTGAACATTAATCGATAAGATTGGTTTCCTCATTCGGAAACACCAGAGAAGGTTTGAATGATTTAGCCTCTTCAAATTCCAGAAAACCATAACCGATGATAATGATAACATCTCCAACAGCGACTCTTCTTGCTGCAGGACCATTCAAGCAAATCGTACCCGTTTTGCGATCTCCCTTGATCACATAGGTTTCAAATCTTTCTCCATTATTGATGTTAACGATCTGAACACGCTCACCTTCAATAAGATTTGCAGCATCCATCAGATCTTCATCAATAGTGATACTCCCGATATAGTTCAGATCAGCTTGAGTGACCTTTACTCTATGGATCTTTGATTTAACTACTTGTATGAACATTTCTGAAAATTACGGAGCAAAGGTAATAAGACTTTTCTGTAAAGAAACATTTAAAGCTGCTAACAAATGATCATATTGTCGATCAGCCGAACTTCACCACAATAAGCCGCGATACAACAAACAGCTCCATCCTTCCAGGAAACTATCTGTTTAAGTGTTACAGGATCTACAATTTCCAAGTACTCCAACTCTAATTTCCCTCTATTGAAAAATGCTATGGCCTCATGCTTTGCTTCCAAAGGGGATAGATCTTTATAATTTGATTGTAAATATTTCAGCGTAGAATAGATAATCGTCGAATCTTCCTTTTCCTTTTGATTCAAACGGAGATTCCTACTGCTTAGTGCAAGACCAGAGGATTCTCTTCTTGTTTCGCATTCAACAATTGAAACGCGCAAGTTGAGTTTCTTAACCATCCATTTAATGATCGCCAATTGCTGATAATCCTTCAACCCGAAATAAGCGTTATCAGGTTCTACAATTTGAAAGAGGTTGTGAACTACATGCACAACACCTTGAAAATGCCCCGGTCTAAAGGTCCCTTCCATAACCTCGTCCAGACCATTCAGATCTATCGGTTGAAATTTATCGTCTTCTGGGTATACCTCATCTTTCGTAGGATGAAAAACGATCACCTTAGGGAGATCAGCCAATAGCTGCAGATCTTTATCGAGTGTTCTCGGATATTTTTCGAGGTCAATGCTATTGTTGAACTGTGTCGGATTTACGAAAATACTTACTACAACTCGGTCATTTTCCTCCACTGCTATGCGCACAAGATCGAGGTGACCTTCATGCAGAGCTCCCATTGTCGGAACAAATCCAATCCCTTTTCCAGAAATCCTTTCGGCTTCCAAAAATTTTCGGAGGTCAGATGCACATGAAAAAGTTAACGGAAGATTCATTCCTCTTGTAAAGTAAGGGCGACAAAACTATGCCTTTTTGTTGAAGTTCCGCTTTTTTTTCTATATTTTTGTAGAGTTTTTACGAATATAACTGCATGGAGAAGAAAAGAATTCTATTTGTTTCTCAGGAAATTTATCCCTTTTTACCAAAGTCTGAAATAGCATCAACCGCGAGAAACTTATCACAAGGCGTACAGGAGGCAGGAAAAGAAATCAGAGTATTTACTCCACGTTTTGGTTGTATTAATGAAAGAAGACATCAGCTTCATGAAGTGATTCGTCTTTCTGGAATGAACCTCATCATTGATGACACTGATCATCCGTTGATCATAAAGGTTGCATCCATCTCAGCTGCTAGAATGCAAGTATACTTTATCGACAATGAAGAATTTTTCAAGCGAAAGTGTACGCTTACAGACGAGCAAGGAAAATATTTTGACGACAATGATGAGCGATCGATGTTCTTTTGTCGAGGAACGCTTGAAACTGTAAAGAAACTTGGTTGGCAGCCTGATGTGATCCATTGTCATGGATGGATGACAGCGTTGATGGCACTGTATATAAAGAAAATGTACAGCAAGGACCCTCATTTTGCTGACACCAAAGTTGTATATCATATGTACAATGAAGGGTTTAACAAAAATTGGGACAGCCGATTCGCCGACAAACTTAAATTTGATGGATTCGATGCTGAGATCGTTGATTCGTTAAAGGACTCAAGCTTTGAAAATATTACCAGGGTGATCACAAAATATGTTGATGGTTTGACCGTTGGTAGTGAAAACCTTAACTCAGAATTGAGAAGTATTTTTGATGACGCAAGCTGTCTTAAAATGGACTATGTTCAGGAGGAGCTTCAAAACAAATCTTTCTCAGAGTTTTTTGATAAAGTAATTGAAGAAAGTGTTCTCATATAGAATGAATATACATGGAAATTATTCGTGGCGGAAGGTTATCAGACTTTCCGCTACGTTTTTATTGGGCCTTTTTCTTATCGTATCCTGTAAGAAAAAAGAGAGTGGTTTGGGTTTGAATACCTTGGACAACAACACCTTATTGAATTCTGTTCAAACAGATACTTTCTCGTTAATTACTTACACCATTCTGGATGATTCTGTAATTACAAAAGACCCCGCATATTCGGTTTTGGGATCGTATAATGATCCTAAGTTCGGACCAATGAATGCCGGATTCTATACTCAATTGCGTCTGTCAGGTGTTAATCCGAATTTCGGTGATCCTATGACCATTGTGATCGATTCATTGATGCTAGGTTTAGAATACGCTGGTTATTATGGCGACCTTAGCGATCAGACCCTGGAAGTTTTTGAATTGACAGAGTCGATCAGCAAAGACAGTACGTATTATGCGTTCAGTACTTTAACGTATAATCCAACAAATCTTGTAGAGCCTGGTTTTGAAACTTTTTCTCCTGATCCTGGAGGCATTACAGTAATTGGAGAAGATACTGTTGATACTCAATTAAGAATTCGTTTAAAGAACTCTTTGGCTCAAACTTTTATTGATGAAGCGACGAACGGGGGAACTAATTTCGCTTCCAACGACAATTTCCTACAATTCTTTAAGGGTCTTTATGTTCGTGTGAATAACGCGGCTCAGGCATCTGGAACAGGTGCAATCTTCTACTTCAATCTGAATGATGCACTATCTAAAATGACCATCTATTATAAGCAGGATGGTGAATCCAAGAAATATGATTTTGTAATCAATTCTGAATGTGTTGATTTCAATCATGTTGAAGTTGATTATACGGGGAAAGACATTCAACAAGTTATCTCCACTCCCTCAGAAGGAAAAGACGCGTTTTATGCACAGTCATTCATCAGCAGGGCTGTTGTGAGTATACCGGGAATATCGAATTTACCTAAGAATGCAGTGATCCACAGGGCTGATCTTAATTTACCAGTTCAATATCAGACAGGAACAAAATATTCACCAGGTTATGAAGTTTCAGTAGTAATCAGGCCTGAGAACGATCCTTATTCTTTAAGCAGCATAGGAGTGTTTGGTGTTTATGATGCATCAAAGAAACATTTCTCCGTGGACCTGAGCGCATATATGCAAAGTGTTATTTCAGGTTTAACACCGAATACTGAATTGATCTTCTCACCTCGTTATTTTGTTACATCTGCTGACAGGATCATCTTTAACGGACAAGATACAGATAACAAAAAACAACCTCAGTTAATAATTACTTATACCGAATATTAATATGTGTGGTATTGTAGCATACATCGGAAAGCACGAAGCATGGCCAATTGTTCTCAAAGGTTTAAAAAGACTTGAATACAGAGGTTACGACAGTGCCGGAATTGCTCTTTTAAATGAAGGCGAAATCAATCTTTATAAGCGTCAGGGGAAAGTCTCCAATTTGGAAGAATACGCTTCTGCTTATAACTTACACGGTAATGCTGGGATTGGACACACACGTTGGGCTACACACGGAGCTCCGAATGATGTAAATGCACACCCGCACATGTCAATGGAAGGAGACCTTACATTGGTTCACAACGGGATTATTGAAAACTATGATGTTCTAAAAAAGGAACTCATTAAAAAAGGATATGTCTTTCAAAGTGAAACAGACACTGAGGTATTAGTTCATTTGATCGATCATATCTCAAAGCATGAAAATGTTTGGTTTGGTGAAGCGCTAAGAATTGCGTTATCTCATGTCGTAGGTGCTTACGCCATAGTTGCAATGTCAAAGAAATATCCAAATCGATTGGTCGCTGCAAGAAAAAGTAGCCCTTTGGTGGTCGGAATAGGAACTGAAGGTGATTTCTTCATGGCTTCGGATGCAACGCCGATCGTAGAGTATACAAAACGCGTAGTTTATCTTGAGGATGAAGAGATTGCGATTGTTGACCTTGAAGATGGTCTAAAACTTTTCAATATTGCAGACCAGGAGAGAACACCGTTCTTTCAGCAATTAGAAATGGAACTCGAAGCACTTGAAAAAGGCGGGTACGAGCATTTCATGTTAAAGGAAATCCATGAACAACCTCGTTCGATCAAAGATTGTTTCCGAGGAAGATTGAATGCTCAGGAAGGTTGGGTTTCTCTTGGAGGTATCAAGGACTATGAGCAGAAAATGGTCAATGCACAAAGGATCATCATGGTCGCATGTGGAACCTCTTGGCATGCATGTCTTGTGGGGGAATACCTTTTTGAGGACCTAGCAAGGATTAATGTAGAAGTTGAATACGCCAGTGAGTTCCGATACAGAAATCCGATCATCAATGAAAATGATGTCGTAATTGCTGTCTCTCAATC
Source organism: Bacteroidota bacterium (assembly GCA_006227105.1). Classification (GTDB taxonomy): domain Bacteria; phylum Bacteroidota; class Bacteroidia; order Flavobacteriales_D; family Crocinitomicaceae; genus M0103. The sequence continues at coordinate 19,983 of SBFR01000065.1, read as the reverse complement.
CGGTGAAACTGCAGATACGCTTGCTGCTTTAGAGCTGGCAAAATCGAAAGGGGCTACAATTTTAGGAATCTGTAATGTTGTAGGCTCCTCCATTTCAAGGATCACCGATGCTGGATCTTATACTCACGCGGGACCTGAGATAGGAGTTGCTTCAACAAAGGCATTCACGGCTCAGGTTACTGTACTTACATTAATGGCATTGTCTCTTGCACACAAAAAAGGTACACTCAGTGAGACAAAGTTCCATACCATGCTGGCTGAACTTGAATCGATTCCCGAAAAAGTGCAGCGTGTGTTGGACAAGAATGATCTCATTGAGAAAATCTCATCAATTTATAAAGACTCTCAAAATGCTCTTTATCTAGGAAGAGGAAGTTCGTTCCCTGTTGCACTTGAGGGAGCTCTGAAATTAAAGGAGATCTCATACATTCATGCAGAAGGATACCCAGCCGCAGAGATGAAACACGGACCGATCGCTTTGATTGACGATAACATGCCTGTGTTTGTGATCGCCACTCAAGGAACTTCTTATGAAAAAGTAGTGAGTAATATTCAGGAGGTGAAAGCCAGAAAAGGAAAGATCATCGCCATTGTAACAGAAGGAGATGTTCAAGTAAAAGAAATGGCAGATCATGTGATCGAAATTCCTGATACAGATGAACACCTGGTTCCACTATTAGCAACGATTCCATTGCAATTATTGAGTTATCATATTGCTGTAATGAGAGGATGCAACGTGGATCAACCGAGAAACTTAGCAAAGTCAGTTACTGTAGAATAATTGAAAGCCGCTTCATGCGGCTTTTTTGTTTATTAAGATCAGATAAGATCCAACTTCGTTATCGAACAAGATGAGCTCTAAACCACTAAGCGAAAAAAATAAAGATTTCTTCGATCTCGTTTATGAGGTTGTTAAACATATCCCTGAAGGTCGAGTTACTTCATATGGCGCCATTGCGAAATATTTAGGAGCCGCCAGATCATCTAGAATGGTTGGTTGGGCAATGAACGCATCGCATCGAATGCCAGATGTTCCGGCTCAACGAGTAGTCAATCGAAATGGTTTACTTACAGGTAAAATGCATTTTGGTGATCCTAATGAAATGCAACGATTGTTGGAAAAAGAGGGCCATACCATACAAAATGATCAGATCATGAACTTCAAGGATTCTTTCTGGGATCCATCAATCGAATTGCGCATTGACTGATCGATACAGTATTTCATTGTAACTTAGCAACATGATTCTTGTCACAGGCGCTACAGGGTTATTGGGCTCACATTTGATCTATGATCTGGTGCAGAGGTCTGACGAGCCCGTAAGAGCCATCTACAGAGATGTCGAACGCATCGAAAACGTAAAAAAACTTTTCAAGTATTACGGGAACGACGATTACTTAAAATCGTTTGAAAAGATCGAATGGGTAAAGGGAGACATTCTTGATATCCCTTCTCTCGATCGAGCGATGGAATCCGTGACGACAGTCTACCATTGTGCTGCTTTGGTTTCTTTTGCGAAAAGGGATTTTGAAAAACTAATGAAAATCAATCGGGAAGGAACTTTTAATGTGGTGAATTCCTGCTTAGAGCATGGTGTTAAGACGTTATGCTACGTTAGTTCTACTGCTGCAATTGGCGGTGTATCAAATACTGTAACCTCTGAAAATACCAAATGGAAGATCTCTCCAAGAACTAGTGGATACTCCATTTCTAAATATTCAGGAGAAAAGGAAGTTTGGAGGGGAGTCGAAGAAGGTCTGGATTGTGTGATCGTTAATCCTTCTGTCATTTTTGGCGCTGGTAGCTGGCAGGAAAGTTCAATGGCTATTTTCAAAACAGCACACAAAGGGATGAAGTTTTATTCTCCTGGTCAGAATGGATTTGTCGATGCCAGAGATGTATCTGAAATTATGATCAAATTAGTAGAAGGAGGCATTCGCAATGAACGTTTCCTTTGCGTTGGTTTCAATATGCCTTTTCAAGAACTTTTCGGAAGAATTGCCGAGAAATTTGGAAAGAAAAAACCTTCGATGTCTACCCCGCGTTTTTTGGCAGAAATCGCATGGAGAATTTCGGTTGTCGTATCACGTTTGACAGGAAAGAAACCTATTCTGACTAAGGAAAGTGTAAGCAACGCATACGCATTTATGACATATGATTCTTCTAGAATAAAGGAGCGCATTGGATTCGAATTTAGAGATTCGGATGATACGATCGAGAATGCAATTGCTGGTAGACTCGATTGAACATTCAATTGATTAATTTGTTTTTAATTCATGCAATTTAAACTTCAGCGCACTTCAATTCTATTGATCCTTACGTCGATCATCTATCTGGTCGGTTTGATTGGATTGAATCTAACTGAGTTTAAAGAGTTATTTCTATCTCTATCTGCAACGAATTTATTGTTTACCATTCTCATCCTCTTGATTGGAAGGCAATCGAAACATATTCTTTTCTTTGTTTTTCTGCTGATCTGCTTCCTGGTTGGATTTAGTGCTGAATGGATAGGTGTTCATACCGGATATCTTTTTGGAGACTATCGGTATGGTCAAAATTTAGGGTATAAACTCTTTGATATTCCCTTGATCATCGGTTTGAACTGGGGGTTATTAGTTGTTTGTTCAGCGGAAACAATTGCAATGTTCAAGCTTAATCGCTGGATCAGCGTGCTTTTTTCATCATTACTCATGACGCTACTCGATTTTTTGATCGAACCCGTTGCGATCAAAAGTGATTTCTGGAATTGGGAAGGACCGATTCCGATCTACAATTACATTTGCTGGTTCCTGATCGCTATACCATTGCATTTCTTTTATTTTAAATGGAGACTTAACGAAGCGAACAAAGTCCATACAGGATTGTTCTTTATATTAGCTTTATTCTTTTTAATTCAGAATTTGATCTAACATGTATTGGTGGGGCCCTTTGATCTTTTTAACTACATTTTTTGTCATGGAATTCATGGCATGGGCAACTCATAAATTCGTTATGCATGGGTTCATGTGGTATTTTCATCGTGATCATCATGTGGAAGAACCTGGTTTTTTTGAGCGAAATGACGTGTTTTTCCTGATCTATGCAATTCCTTCATGGTTGTGCATTATGTTGGGTATGATGAACCAGAATTATATCCCGGTATGGATTGGATTTGGAATTGCGGCTTATGGACTCGCCTATTTTCTTGTGCATGACGTTTTCATCCACAGAAGATTCAAATGGTTAAAGAACATTGACAACAATTATTTCAGAGCGATCAGAAAGGCGCATAAGGTTCATCACAAGCATTTGGGTAAAGAACATGGAGAATGCTTTGGGATGCTCTTTGTACCGATGAAATACATTAGGGAGGCTCAGCGTGCAGAAACGAATCGCATCAAAAAATGAGTCTCTATTTTATTGTCCTTTTGGGCACGATACTAGGTCCTTTTGCACTAAGCTTCGATAAAAAGGTTCATTTTTATACTTTTTGGAAAATACTATTCCCAAGTATCTTATTGGTAGGTACTGTCTTTGTTTTATGGGATGAATATTTCACACGTTCTGAAATCTGGGGGTTCACACCAAAGTATCTTTCTGGCATCTTCCTGGGGAATTTACCAATTGAGGAAGTTCTTTTCTTCGTGCTCGTGCCGTATGCATGTCTCTTTATTTACGAAGTTTTAATCGCTTACTTCCCCGATTTTCATCCTTTAAAAGCAAGTAAGATCTTTGGATTCACGGTAACTTTTTCAGGACTTTTGTTCGGTACATTTTATCTTGAAAACTGGTACACGGCTTCTGCTTGCATCCTTTCTGCAATGCTTACAATAGGTGTCCTTTTCGTCTATCGTTATTCCTGGTACACGAGATTTTTCATGATGTATATTATTGCTGTTATTCCATTCCTGATCGTGAATGGAGTTCTAACAGGAATTGCTACTCCGGAACCTATCGTTTGGTACAGCAGTGAGCATATTATGGGAATCCGATTATTTACAATTCCCGTTGAAGACCTGTATTACAACTATAGCATGCTCATTATGATCGTATGGATCTATGAAGAGCTTAAGAAAAAGTATAATTATTACCTGGAGAAGAAGCGATAATCCTTAAACCCAAGGATCATGATAAAATTCGTGGAAACATCCTTTGTGAGCACGTATACCAGTAATTTACTCTTCTCATCGTAGATCATTTCATGTCGAGTGATAGGTACTTCTTCCTTACTATATTCCCTTGACTCCAGATCTCCATTTTCATAGTAGGTAAACTTCGTCGTCTCTTCTGGATAAGGTGCCCGGTCTTTCACTACGTCCATTTTCTCCAGTAGTCCCTTGTCATTGTATGAATATTTCGTTTGAATTACCCTTGATGTCATCAACAGTTGTTGTTCAAGTTCTGTCAGATATCCAAGTTCATTATAATACCAAATCTCTTTTTTATACGGAAGCCCATAACTATTTGAGTAAATACGCTGCTCCTGATTTTCGTAGTCCTTGTACTCGATGGTTTCCTCATTGAAAAGTAGGCGTTGCTGAACATCATTACTGTCTCTATATTCCCTGAAGTGACTTTCTCGAATGACTCTGTCTTTTTCATCGTATTTATATACAACAACATTGAATCCCTGAGAGTTGGTCTTTTTGTGTTCGATCAAAATTCCGTTCGCAGTATAGGCGTAATAATTCCACACCGTGTCAATCGTTCCGTCATCCTTTTTTGTTTCATAGCTAAAAGACAACCTGCCATTCTCGTCGAACCCATACACGTAATAATACTCAGTGGCACGCATAACCTCACCCGGTTTTTTATAAGTGAACTGTCCATGGATCTCCTTGATCCCGTTTACCCGAATAAAATCAACATTAAAAAAGGGCTTATCGGTAAAGGCATATCCCAACCTGTTATCCAGCATTTGAGCTTTGGAGCTAACCGAAAAAACAAGAAATAAAAAGAATACAGAATATTTCACTCCGCAAAAGAACTGATTACTGCTATGTGTCGAACAACGATTGGTCAATGTTTTCAAATCAAAATTGTTAGTGTCCCTTTCTGATCAATAAGAGGGCTTCTTCAGGATCAGAGGTTGGCAACAAGCAGGTCCCTTCATAGCAAACTGAAATTTGAGGCAATTTCTGTCCGGACTTGTATTCAAAGATCGGGAGCTCATTTTCTTCACTGTCTGAAATAGCAAATACCACTTGTGGTAAATAGTGCTTCAACAATTGATCACTTACTCTTTGTTGCTTATCCTCCATAATGACTACCTGATAGAATTCACGCGTCAATTCCATCAAACAATTTCCCCAATTCGAATATCCTGCTCCATACTGCTCCATTCCTTCATAAACATTCGCGAGCATTTGAGACGCATCTTCTTTCAATTCATTCTCATGAAATAACTGAGAAAGTCTGAATAAATTTCGTGCCATCACTGAATTGGAGGAAGGAATGACATTATCATTTAACTCCATTTTTCGAACCACCAAGGGAGAATCACTTGATGTGAAAAAGAACATTTTTGATTGCTCATCCCTGAATTCGCTGTACACTATCTTTCTCAGCTCCTCAGCTCTATAGACCCATACTTCTTCTCCACTGATCTCAAAGTAGTCTAAATAGGCCTGTATGACCATCGCATAATCTTCCAGTACTCCCTTGATGGAAGTCTGACCATTGGTTCTGATTCGGAATAAGTGTCCGTCATTATTCAATTGATATTCCTGGATCCAAAGGACGATCTTTCTGGCGATAAGTTTAAATTCTTCATTTTGAAGTGCACGATACGCGTCGCATAAACCACTAACCAGCATCGCGTTCCAGCTTGTGATACATTTGAAATCAAGTCCGGGACGTATTCTTCCCTTTCTCTCATTCAACAAGGTCTCTTTAACCGAAGAAATCCTGGAGCGCATTTCTTCTATAGACCAGCTCATCTTTTTGGCAAAGAGGGTTTCGGAAACTGTTTCAGTTAATATATACTTCCCGTCCTCCCAATATCCTTTTTGATTGATCCCGTAAAACTCTTTGAACCATGAAAACTCTCCCCCTAATATTTGCTTCAACTCATCTTCTTCCCAACAATAAAATTTACCTTCTTCCCCTTCAGAATCTGCATCGATCGCACTAAAAAAAGCCCCTTCCTTTGACTTCATTTCTCGGTTCAACCACTCAACTGTCTCATCGATCACTCTGGCATATGCATCTTTTTTGAAAACCTGATATGCATGAGCATATATCGACAAAAGCTGAGCATTGTCGTACAACATCTTTTCAAAATGAGGCACTTTCCAGATCATATCAACCGAGTACCGATAAAATCCACCCCCAATCTGATCATAAATTCCACCCGCCGCCATTTTATCCAATGTTAATTCAACATGAGAAAGAACTTTATCACTCTCATATTGAACCCCATAACGAAGAAGGAATTCATAATTATTGGGCATCGGAAATTTAGGTGCTCTTGTTCCTCCTCCTTCTATCTTATCAAAATTTCTTGACCATCTCAAGACCATTTCGTGTAAGCGCTCCTCCTCAAACTTCACGTCCAACACTGGTTTGGTAATGAGCTCACTCAGTTCTACTCCTTCGCTTAATTTTTCAGCATATTCAACTGCTCTTTCACGATCTGTCCGATAGGTATGTTCAAGCGATCGAAGGATATGCATCCACTGATCCTTCGGGAAATAAGTACCTCCATAAACAGGCTTTCCATCAGGTAAGGTGAAACAATTCAACGGCCAACCCCCTTTTTGGGTCATTAACTGAACCGCCGTCATGTAGATCTGATCAACATCCGGATGTTCTTCCCGATCCACTTTGATATTGATGAAATGAGCGTTCATCAGCTGGGCTACTTCTTCATTTTCGAAGCATTCCCTTTCCATGACATGACACCAATGACAACTCGAATAGCCGATAGAGACTAAAACCAGTTTGTTTTCTTTTTTAGCTTGATCGAAAGCTTCCTGAGACCAGGGCACCCAGTTGACCGGATTATGTGCATGTTGAAGAAGATAGGGCGATGATTCGCTTGCCAGAGCGTTGGTATATTTATGCATTTCACGGATCAATTAAATTCCCAGTCGACCTGTTTGTCTTTTTCAGATTCCTCCTTCATCTGTTTCAACTTGTTCTTCAGCTTCGAATCCTTCTTGATCTTCTCGAGTTCTTCTTTTTTAGCATTCTGTTCCTCCGTTCCGAAATCAAATTCAATCTTCTCTTGTGGCTTTTTCTTCTCCTGATAGATTTTTACTGCTGTGTCGCTTTTAAACAAACCAAATTCCGTTTTGAGGATCGACTTAACGTCATTCTTTTCTTCTTGTCTGTTCTCTTTTGCCTGCTGCTTCTTGGAATCTTTATCCCATTCAATTGTAGGATTATCAAGTGATCCATACATGCGCATGTATACCCACATACCGGTTCCGTCGTCTTCTTCCTCCCCGAATTCGCTGATCTTATCTTTCTCTTTGAGATCTCTGAATCTGAAAGCAAATTTGTAATCGATTTCGTTATCGAATGTGTGTGATCCTGAGGCTTTCAGATCTAAAGCACTCGAATTGATATTCATCACGGGAATCTGGATCTTTTTATTCTTGATGATCAATCGGTTCTCTAAAGTTTCGAATTTGAGGTCAAGCAGCTTCTTCTCCAATGTTTCAATGTTCGAAGAGCCTATTGCCAACTTAGCTGCATTACTTGTTTTCAGACTTTTTGTAATCTCCTTAAAAGCCTCGACATTCTTCAGCCTTCCATTTTCGATCCTCAGATCAATTTCTGACTTTAAGGATGCGAGGATGATTCCAGATCTGAAATCAAACGGAGCTTCAAGATAGATCTTTGCTTGTGCCTTTCCGGAAATATTATCTTCCGTGATAACCTCCTGTTCAAAATTATCCCATTCGCGGAATAAGGATTTAAAATTGATCCCACTCGACTCAGCCTTTGTGATCAGATGGAAGATTTCCGGTGTTCGTTCCTGAATGGTCAACTCGCCAAAAATTCTTGCATCCGCATTGATCAGCGACATGTTATTAAAGAACAAGGTTCGATCACCCATGACCATATTCCCCCTGATATCTTTAAATAGATGTTTTTCGTATTTGAGCTGACGAACATCCAACACAACAGACCCTTCAAGATTGTCTGGCAACAAGAATTTTCGTCCATCCTGAAATTTATCCTCTTTAGAGGTAGAACCAAGATCCGCAACATCTATTCGATTGCTTTTGATCTCCACTTCGGCCTTCAAGTTCCCTTTATCTCTTAGAAAAGGAACTAGGTTTCTGAATACACCGTCAAGCTCTAAGTCAGAGCCACCAAGTTCCAGCTTTATACCATCAATTCCGGCCTCATCATTTCGAAGGTAAAGTCTTCCATTTACTCTCTTGAAGACGCGTTTATCATCTATCAGTTTTACCTGAACATTTCTCAAATCAACATCCCCTTCGCAGCGCGCGATCTTATAATCATTTGATTCATCGGGGTGAACGATCGTATGAATATCAAAATCACTTCTAACACCAACATTCCCGATCAATTCTTCCACCATCGGAATTCTGAACAGCGCATGTACGATACGCAGATCAAGATTTCCATTTGCATTTCCTTTGTAACGAGGAGCAGTAAATTTGGTTAGTTTGAGATTGCCGGCAAACGGGCCTCCAACGGTAGTAAACCGAATATCTTTCAAATTCAGGTATTCCTTTTCGATTCCTTCGACATTGCTGTATTCTCCTTGAAGATCTATGTTCTTCACCCATAAACCCATCACCGGTTCTTTCAAAGAACCATTATCAACACCAAAAGAGCATTTGATCTTTGCCGGCGAAGTAGCCTCATTCTGCCCTTTCACATCGAGATCAAAATTGATCAACCCTGTACCCTTAAATTCGTTTACTCTCTTTACTTCATCTACATCAAAGCTATTGACAACATCTGCCAACTGAATATGATCTGATTTGACGTTGAATTGATAACCCAACGTATCTAAATAACCATCAATAAGGAATGGCAATCCTGAAATTGTTATTTGACCACCTGGTAATTCTGTTTTGCCTGATGCTTTATCAACAGTGACTTTAAGATCCACTGACGCTTTCTTCTTGTTTAACAGAGAGACTTCTCCACTTTTCGCTTTCTGGATCTTCAGATCACTTTTAACACCTACATCAAATCTTTCTTCATTGAAGTTTCCATTTAGTGAGGTTTCATTCAGATCTGCTGAATAGAACTGTTTGGTGGCCTGATTATCATATAGAAGTCTCACTCCTTCAAGAGCTACTTCTTCGATCGCAAATTCAAACTCTGATGAGGAAGAACCTTCAGACGGTTTCATGATATCATAGTTCACGGCGCCATCTTGACGAATCCTCAACTGTAAACTTCCACGGGCAACTTCTACCTTTTTTAATTTATATTCCTCCTTCCAAATATCAAGAGGATTGAATTTAAGACGCACCCTTTCTGAAAAGAACAAGGTATCCGTAGATCGTGCATCCTGATAGGCATCCTGTATGAATACGTGGTTAAAATCGACACTCAAATTGGGAAACGACCCCCAAAAGGTGAGATCCACCTTACCCACTTCGACCTTAGCCTTCAAGTGCTTGTTCATCTCATCGATTACAATCCCACAGATCTCATCCTTGAAAAAATACAGGGAAGCAGTAATCAATACCACGATAGAAATTATCGCGATACCAAGCCATTTACCTATTCTGATCAAGGTTTTCTTCATGCAATATCAAATTTACCCCGTATATCAGGGCTGATCAACGTTCTTCGTTATAACTTATTAACGCTGATTTGTTTGGATTTATAACTGTAAAGAGGACTCTTTTTCTATTTCTATGTCAAGTAGACACTAAGATTCTTCGGAATTCTAACAACATTCTACCTATGAAGCACTATCTTTGTTTTCCTTTTTAAACAATACATAGAAAATGAGTTTACTTACAGTTGGAAGTGTGGCATTTGACGCGATCGAAACACCTTTTGGAAAAACCGATAAAATAATTGGTGGTGCGGGTACATACATCGCCCTTTCTTCTTCTTTCTTTATGAAAGAACAGCGAATTGTCGCGGTTGTTGGGGATGATTTCCCACAGGAAATGATCGATACACTTGTATCCAGAGGGGTTAATACTGACGGACTTCAGATCAAAAAAGGAGAGAAAACGTTCTTCTGGTCGGGGAAATATCATAATGATATGAACTCGAGAGATACACTTGTAACGGAACTTAACGTATTGGAACATTTTGATCCGATTATCCCCGAAAATTATCAGGATACTGAATACTTGATGTTGGGAAATCTTAGTCCACAAGTGCAGAGATCGGTTATTGAAAGATTAGAGAAGCGTCCTAAGTTGGTGGCAATGGATACCATGAACTTCTGGATGGAAATAGCTTTGGATGAATTGAAGAAAACCATGTCTATGGTTGATGTATTGATCATCAACGATGAAGAAGCAAGACAATTGTCCAAGGAATATTCATTGGTGAAGGCCGCTAAGGTGATCCGTGCAATGGGACCAAAGATCCTGATCATCAAAAAAGGAGAACACGGTGCTCTTTTATTCCATGGTGACAAAGTCTTTTTTGCACCTGCTTTACCATTGGAAGAAGTTTTTGATCCTACCGGAGCTGGAGATACGTTCGCAGGTGGCTTTATGGGATACATTGCCGCTACAGATGACTATTCTTTCGACAACATGAAAAGAGCCATCATTGCCGGTTCGGCATTAGCATCTTTCTGCGTTGAAAAATTTGGAACAGACCGTCTGACTGAGATCAGTAAGAAAGAACTTGAAGACAGAATTGACCAGTTCATTTCGCTTACCGCGTTTGAAATGGTTGTTCCGGCTTAACACTAAAATCATGGAAGAAAATAAATTGATAGAGGAATTAAAAGGCTTATCTCAACAGGAAGATATCCTTAGCGTTAGTCGTGAAGTAAATGAACTTAAGACTCGTTTTGAGGATTATATCCTTGAGGAGGAACGTAAGCAACAGATCGCCTCTATGGAAGCTCAGGAAAAAGGAGAAGAAATTGAATTGATCGATCTCAAGCCTTTAAAAGATGAGTTCTATGAAATCTACAATGACTTCCGTGAAAAACGTAAACAGCTAAAGGCACAGAAAGACGCAGAAGAAACAGAACATCTTAAGCAGAAAAAAGCACTGATCGCCAAACTACAGGAGATCATTCTTCATGAAGAGAACATCGGATCTGCGTTCAATGCTTACAAGGAAATTCATGACAAATGGAAAACCATTGGTGATATTCCTCGTGAAAAAAGGGATGAGATCCAGAAGGAATATTCTAAACTGCTTGAGCAATTCTTTTATAACATCAAGATCTACAAGGAGCTTAAGGATCATGATCTGAAAAGGAATACCCAACTTAAAACCGAGATCATTCAGCAACTTGAGGAATTGAAAAATGTTTCTTCTATCAAGGAATTGGAAAGCGCACTGAAATCGCTTCAAAATGACTGGGATGAAATAGGTCCGGTGATCAATGAAGAGTGGGAAACTTTGAAAAATAAATACTGGGAAAATGTAAGATCTCTTTATGAAAAGATCCACCAGTTTTATGATGAGAGAAGAAACACACTTCAGGAAAATATCTCCAAGAAGAAAGAACTGATCTCAAAAACAGAACAACATGTTGCTGAATCAATTGCTTTATCTACAGTGAAAGAATGGGAAAAAGCGACATCTACCCTACTTCACCTTCAGGAGACCTGGAAATCGGTTGGTTTCGGACCTAAAAAAGAAAACGAAGAAGTTTGGCAAGAATTCAGAGCACTATGTGATCGTTTCTTCGAAGCTAAAAAAGCGTTTTTCGCAACGGTTCATGAACAATATTCTGATATTGCAGAAGCGAAAAAGCAACTGATACAAAAGGCACACGAATTAAAAGATTCTACAGACTGGAAAGAAACCGCAAATCAGTTGATCCAGCTACAAAAGCAATGGAAAAAAACGGGTCATGCAGGTCAAAAGCTTGAACAAAAATTATGGAATGAATTCCGATCAGCTTGTGATGCTTTTTTCAACGCAAGACAAAAATATTTCGAAGATCAAGACAAAGAGCTTGAAAGTAATCTAAAGGTAAAAGAAACCATCATCGAGGAGATCAGTGCTTATCAGCCAAAGGAAAACATTAAAGAAACTCTGGCAGACCTGAAACAATTTGCATCTCGATTCAACGATGCAGGCAAAGTTCCAATGAAAGAAAAAAATACGATCTATGATCGTTTTAAAAGTGCATTGGACAAGCATTACGCAAAAATCAAACTAGAAGGATCTGAAAAGGATAAGATCATGTTTGAGGCCAAACTGGAAACAATGCAATCTTCACCTGACTCTGCACGACTAATGTCAAGAGAACGAGCAGATATCAGACAACAGATCGATAAGCTTAATGCAGAGATCATTCAATTCGAGAACAACCTTGGATTCTTTGCAAGATCGAAAGGAGCCGATGCTTTGAGAAAAGAAGTTGAGACCAAGATCAAAGCCAATCAGGATAAAATCCAGGCACTGAGAAACCGTTTGAAGCTGATTCCTTATGAATAAATTCATAAACGCTCTATTGCTGTTTTTCCTGTTTCCAACAATGGGTCTAACCATCTTTGTCGGATTCGACCTTCCCATTGAGATCCTTAAAGTTTCAGGGGGACACTTACCTTATCGTAAGGAAGCTTTTTTAGCATTGGGGCTAATTCTATTCTTGATCAATTTGAGACGAAGCATCCGAAAATGGATGGGAATCCACTTGATCATGAAGGTAGATAAGTTTAGCTGGAACAAAGAAGTCAGTTCAGAACGAAAAAACAGAATCGTCGTGTATTCCCTGCTTGAATCATTTGTTATGTCCGTGGTTGCTTACGGATTATATACCATCAGCGAAGAAGCGATCTTTCCGGCGATTGGCCTTGTATTTGGAGGATTAGATGGGATCATTTTCCTGGTTTATGGAATATCCAGAAAGGCATTCAGAGTGGGAATCACTTCCAAGGCCGTCATACTCGCTGACCGAGAAGTGAACCTGATCTACTTTTCGGGTTTAAGGAAGATCAGTATTCACCAAGACAGTATCTTTTTTGATTACATCAAAGGATTACAACTGAACTTTCCTTCCAACTGTATTGCTGAGAACGAAAAAGACTCCTTTTTTGAGAATCTTAAATCGCAACTGGACACAGACCGAGTGTTCATTACGACAAGAAAAGACTAATTACTTGAGCTTAAAGGATGAAATCCTGATCTCTTGCTTCAGGTTGTTTTGAGCATCAGCCAATTTCATGATCGGAACCAATCTTCCTCCACCGAGGTCAGCGGCTTCTTTCATGTTATCTTTGTCCACGTCTTTGATCATGATCCCTACTACAGACATATTCACACCTTTCTTTCGGTATTTTTTAATGTATTTCTTGTAGTCGTCTGAGCTTCTATTGAAAGCGCCATCGGTGATAATAATGATCTGGTTATTTCCATCTTTCAAATAGCTTTTCAGGGCTTGTTTGTAGCCCAGCTTGATCCCTGCACCACCTGCCGTCATTCCGGAAGCCTTTAATTTTGAAACCTCTTCTTTGATCTGATCCTTATCCATCCCAGACGTAGGAGGCAATAAAACTCTCGCATCAGATGCATAGGTAACAATTCCCATTCTATCCTGAGGTCTGAGCATGTCCGTCAATTGGTAAAGGGAATACTTCATCAATTCAATTTTATCTCCCTGCTTCATTGAAGCTGAAATATCTAGAACAAAGATCACATTGACCGGCTTGAAGTACTCATCCGAGAAATTATCTGGTGAAATACTATCGAAACTCACTGGCTTTTCATCGATAAATGGGGTCGTCTCTTCTGAGGCCAATTCGATTTCTAAAGGAATTTCTTTTTCCGGTTCAATTTCAACCACCACATTTTGAGGTGGTGGAGGGCAATACAATGGATCCTTTTCCAATTCGATCACCAGGTAATTTCGCTGAAAATTGATGTAAGCACCCAACTCGGCTTTCTTATATCCCTCATGTAGAGCATAAAAATAACTGAAGCCAAGTACCGCTTTTTCCTGGATCTTTCCGTCCTTGTCAGTTAGCTTTGTCCATAAGGGCTGTCCGTTTTGAATCAGCGTAACCTTCGAACGATCCAATTCCTGTTTGGTTTCTTTATCGATCGTTACCACTGTCAATTTGAATTCATCTCTTCTCTCCCCTCCTGGTCTGGAGCCAAAATCAGGGCATGCCGTAAACGCAGCAGCATTATCTGCCGGAAGTTCCTTTATGTTCCCCGAAATTTTGATCTGCACCGGATCCTGACGATCCGAAGTAAAAACATCTATCGAAAAATTAAACTTCCCTTTGACTTTTGGATTTACTTGAAGTCTCAGAATAATGGAACTGTCTGGTTCCATAAATTTACCCTGGATCAGATAAGCTACCTCGTAAGGCTTTTTCACAGTTAATAAATACTCCTGTTTTTTACCCTTGTTTGTCAAGATGATATCTACGAATCGGTCATCATAAGACTCAAGATCTCCAAAGTCATGTTTCGTCTGACTAAACTCGACTTGAGAATTCGCGAAAAGCGATAAAATCAGAAAAATAAATAGGGAATATCTCATGAATCAAATATAACAAGAAACGTACCGACGGCCGATTAGTTACTCAAGGACATAAAAAAAGGGACATCTCACGATGTCCCTTGAAGAAGTATTTATTTCTTAGTGCTTACAAGCCTCTTTGTCCTTACACTTCGACTTGTCTTCACATTTTTCTTTAGAAGAACAACATGTTTTCTTTTCTTCGCAAAGATGCCCACCTTTGAATTTTCCATTTTCGTCATAGTGAGACAAACACATTTCCTTCTCTTCAGGAGTGCATTTTAAAGAATCACACATTGCTGCACATTCATCCTTCGACATTTTAGCGCATTCTCTCATGTCACACTTACCGATCATGTGTTTTCCTTCCATATGAGGACCACACGCTTCTTTTCCGTGACCATCACATCCTTTCATGTCTTTGTGACATTCCATCTTCCCATCACACTGCTCCATTCCACAAGCTCCTGCAGCTCCATTATCTGAACCATGTCCATCACCCAAGATCGGAGCAATTACCAATCCTACAAGACAAGTTAACTTGATCAAGATATTCATAGAAGGACCAGAAGTATCTTTAAATGGATCCCCTACTGTATCTCCAGTAACTGCTGCCTTATGAGCATCAGAACCTTTGAAAGTCATTTCACCATTGATCATCACACCAGCTTCGAAAGACTTCTTAGCGTTATCCCACGCACCACCAGCGTTGTTCTGGAAGATCGCCCAAAGTACTCCAGAAACAGCAACACCAGCCATATAAGCTCCAAGAGCCTCAGCACCCATTGCAAAACCAATAATGATCGGAGAAATAATTGTGATCGCACCTGGCAACATCATTTCACGAAGTGCAGCCTTAGTAGAGATCTCAACACATTTTCCGTATTCTGGAGTTCCTGTCCCTTCCATGATTCCAGGAATTTCACGGAACTGGCGACGAACTTCCATTACCATGTCCATTGCTGCTTTTCCTACTGACTTCATAGCCAATGCAGAGAAAACAACCGGAATCATACCTCCGATAAATAATGCAGCCAATACATCTGCTTTGAAGATGTTGATTCCATCAATCCCTGTAAATGTTACATACGCCGCGAAAAGAGCAAGCGCAGTAAGCGCAGCAGAAGCAATGGCAAATCCTTTACCTACTGCAGCTGTTGTGTTACCAACTGAATCCAAGACGTCAGTACGCTGACGAACTTCTTTAGGTAACTCAGACATTTCAGCAACACCACCTGCGTTATCAGCAATTGGACCGAATGCATCGATCGCCAACTGCATTGCAGTAGTTGCCATCATAGCTGATGCAGCGATAGCTACACCATAGAATCCAGCTAATTCATATGAACCCCAGATCGCCACTGCGAAAAGGATCACAGAAGAGAATGTTGAGATCATACCTGTTGCGAGACCAGCAATAATGTTCGTCGCTGCTCCCGTAGATGAATTTTTTACAATATCAAGAACCGGCTTCTTACCAAGTGCAGTATAATATTCAGTAAATGCTGAGATCAAGTATCCAACACCCAAACCAACAAGAGTTGCGTAGAAAACGTGACGGCTTGGTATCTCTTTTACTCCTTCTCCAAAGAACTTCATTGTAATTGTTTCAGGAAGCATCCAGCTAACAAGGAACCACCCTGCAATCGCAGAAAGAAGAATAGATGTGATGTTACCAATGTTCAATGCTCTTTGAACTTCAGCCTCTTTCGCTTCATTATTAGAAATACGAACAAGGAAAGTTCCAATGATCGAAGCGATGATACCAACTCCAGCGATCATGATCGGAAGTAGGATAGGTCCCATCCCTCCAAATGCATCTTCGAAAACTCCACCTTCAGAAGCATCCGCCATGTCCTTGATGATATAGTTTCCTAATACCATTGATGCAAGTACTGTTGCAACATAAGAACCGAATAGATCGGCACCCATTCCTGCAACATCACCTACGTTATCACCAACGTTATCTGCAATCGTAGCAGGATTACGTGGATCATCTTCTGGAATTCCAGCTTCAACTTTACCAACAAGGTCAGCACCTACGTCAGCTGCTTTCGTGTAAATACCTCCACCAACACGTGCAAACAATGCAATAGATTCAGCTCCCAAAGAGAAACCTGCCAACGCCTCAAGCACCATGGTCATTTCGTTGTAGAAATTTCCACCTTCCGTCATAAATGAACTTACGAAAACCATAAAGAACAAGCTTAGACCAAGAACTGCAAGACCTGCAACACCTAATCCCATAACCGTTCCACCACCAAACGAAACTTTCAAAGCCTGTGGTAAACTCGTACGAGCAGCTTCTGTTGTTCTTGAATTGGCATCAGTTGCGATTCGCATACCAATGTTTCCTGCTACAGCAGAGAAAACAGCACCTACAACAAATGCAGGAACGATCATCCAGCTTGTCGTCTCAACAATCGTTGAAATTCCAAATAATGCCGCAGAAGCAATTACAACGAAAATTGCGAGTAATCGATATTCAGCAGCAAGGAATGCCATTGCACCTTCCTTGATACTCTTTGAGATACTCTGCATTTTCTCATTTCCAGGGTTTTGTTTCTTAACCCAAGCCATTTTAACTAACATGAAGATCAATCCAACGATTGATAATCCAATAGGTAAAAAGATCAAATTCTTTTCCATGTGTGTAATTTGTTTATTTTTTAAACAGGGCGCAAAAGTAGAAGTTTATGTAAACATGTGCAAGTTTACACTTCAATTAATGACAATGCCTTCCTACGCACGAAAAAGTCTAGGGTTACAACATTTTACAGTAAATCAGGTCTAAACCGTTTTATTTCTGCAATACTCGTCTTTTTAAGGTCTGAAGATCCATTCCACCGCTTTGACGCCACTGGATCTCTCCAGATTTAAAAAGAATAAAAGTAGGCACTCCTCTTATCTTGAACTGATCAGCCACAGCCGGGTTTTTATCTACATCGATCTTGAGGATTCTGACTTTATTTCCCATTTCAGCCTTTAATTGATCAAGGATGGGATGCATCACCTTACATGGTCCGCACCAGGTCGCATAGAAATCAACTAAGGTTGGAATGTCTGATTTTACGATATCTCCGAATTTTCCCATTTCAATTGTTTTTGCAAAGTTAGTTGTTCTTTACAGGAAAAAAGGTAACACAAATTACATTGGGCAGACTCACATGCTTCGACTATCTTTGCGGCATGTTGCTGAGAACAGCTGTTTTAAATATCCTTAAGCTCATCTTCTTCTGGGTCGTGGTTTTCGACATTCAGAGGATCATTTTTTCGATTCACAATTTTGGCAAGATCAAAGAAGTTGGATTTATTGAATGGTTGGGGGTGTTTTGGTATTCCATCCGTCTTGATCTTGCCTCTGCAGCATTTCTGTCTTTGATTCCTTTATTATTGCTGACAGTTCATTTCACGATGAATTCGAAGTGGTCGAGAAAAGCCTTTTTTTGGGTATTGTTTGCAGAGATCATTATCGTTTCCCTGATCCATGGAGGAGAGATCAACGCTTACACAGAGTGGAATCATAAATTAACTACGCGTGTATTCAATCACTTATTTCATCCGGACGAAGTTTTCAGAACTGCAGATTATTCGATGACCTTCTGGTTCTTTCTCTATGCTCTGATCGAGATTGCCGCAGGAATTTTTATTGCCAATCGAATTTTCGATCTAAAAGAAACTACCTCAACCAGAAAATGGTATTGGAATATAGCAATATCCCTAGGGTTGTTTTTAATTCCCGGATCTATTTTCGCTGTTTTGGGACGTGGCGGATTTCAACAAATCCCAATCAACATTGATAGTGCATACTATTCCAAAAACTACGTTGCGAATGACGTGTCCGTAAATTCCTTTTACTTTTTCACTAAAAGTTATCTGCTTTACACCCGATCTCAAACAGGTGTTCAATTTCCATTGATCGATGAATCACAGGCAAAGAAGAACCTTGGTGATTTTTTTCACTCAGAAAACAACAACGAAACGAGAATCTTTCAGAATGATCGACCTAACATTGTATTCGTAATTCTTGAAAGCTGGACTGCAAACGCAGTTGGAGTGCTCTCTCCTAATAAAGGTGCAACTCCCTACTTCGACAAGCTCTCAAAAGAGGGATTACTTTTCACAAAGATCTATGCTACCGGTGGTACTTCAGAGGTAGGAAATTCGAGTATATTTAGTGGTTACCCAGCATTGCCGGAGATATTTATTTCAATGCAGCCGGATAAACACAGGAAATTGCCTTGTTTGAATCAGGACCTGAAAAAAGAAGGTTATTCAAGTCATTACATGTTTAGTGGTGATCTTAAATATGGAAATATCGGTGGTTATTTCATGGATCATGGTTTTGATGAAGTTCTGGATGAAAATGATTTTCCCAAACAATTGAAAAGAGGAAAACTGAATTACTTTGACGAAGATCTTTATCACTTTTTGACAGAAAAAATTGACAATACCAAAGAGCCATTCATGCATTGTGCGTTTACAGGCAGCACTCATTCTCCTTATGATCACCCTCGCAAAGGCATTAAGAAATGGGACGGCACAGAAAGTGATTTCATGACTTCCGTTGCTTATGCAGATAAATGTTTGTATCAATTCCTGAAGGAGTCGAAATCAAAAAAATGGTTCAAGAATACGATCTTCATTTTTGTTGCTGACCATGGTCACGCTTCACCCACCTTACAAAATCCGAATTTATCAGGTTACTTCCATATTCCTTTGTTGATCTGGGGAGAGCCCCTCCGAAAAGAATTCAGAGGAAAGCAAATCAACCATTTGGGATCTCAGTCTGATATTGCAAAGACACTGTTGACGCAAATGAACTTATCTTCAAATAAATACATCTGGAGTAAAGATCTATTGAATTCTAGGTCACCGCAATTTGCACTTCACACCATCAATAGAGGATACGGCTGGATCACTCCAAATGGTAATTTTAGTTATCACATGGATGGAAAGAATTTTCCAGAGCTTACCTTTGAGGACAAGGAATTAAAAAAGGAACAATTAAGATGTCATTCATTCATGACGCTTCTTTATAAAGAATATATAAACCTATGATCGACGCACTGAAGAAGTCTCCATATGGATTAATTCTTCTGGCAGCATTTCTTGTCAGACTGATCGCTGTGATCTTTTCCCCAGGTTACGGGATGCATGATGATCATTTTCTAATTATTGAATCCTCTTCTTCCTGGGTGGATGGATATGATTATAACAACTGGTTACCTTGGTCGCCTAACAATCCCGGACACCCACACGGGCACAGTTTTACATACGTAGGATTCAATTTTCTGTATTTCGGTTTAATGAAAATGATCGGGGTTACAGATCCAAAAACGCTCATGCTGATCAACCGATTGTTACATGCGTTGGCGTC
>SBFR01000241.1 GCA_006227105.1 Bacteroidota bacterium | reverse complement strand
TTTTGACCAACGAATTTCTTTCCAAGGAATGACTCGAAGTTAGACGCCTGATTCAACATTTTGAAGATGTTGATCTTCCTGTCTTTATCGAAGTGGGGTCTGTTCTTAAGTTCGATCTTGTTCTTGAACCAATCAATTCTTTCAGGATCGCGCATGTAAACATATTCGATTCCGATAGACTGACAATAGGTCAATTCCAAGTGATGAATGATCTCGCGCAAGGTAGCAGGGCCAATGCCCACTTCCTCTCCAGCAGCGAATACCATATCCATGTCGGCTTCAGTTAAACCAAAGTTTTCAATGTCAAGAGTCGGAGAATATTTTCTCCTTTCTCTTACCGGATTGGTTTTGGTAAATAAATGCCCCCTGTTACGATAACCGTTGATCAGGTTGATTACCTTAAATTCCTTCTGGAAATTTTCAGGAATCTCACCTGAATCCTCATAGTTGGTACGGGCAAAATCAAATCCTTCAAAGAATTTTTTCCAGCCTAGGTCAACGCTTTCAGGGTCTTGCTGGTACATCTTGTACAAATGGTCGATAGCGTTTACATCCGCATTACCGACATATGAAACTTTATCCATGGTTTAATTGCGCAATTATGGAAGGACAAATTTAGAGAAATACCCTGATTCTGACAGGAAAAAACGGAATTTATTTCACCCTGTTAAATATTGAACACAAAGAAGAAATGAAGGGGATGAATATGTTACTTAAAGTGCTGTCTTAAAAAGACTTTGTAAGCTTCTCTGCGCAAGATTTTGTCAGCAAGAAGCTCAAGAAAATCATTTTGTACAGTTAAGTGAAGGAATTCTTTTTCCGGCAGGTCGATTGTATACATCAATTGAAGTAATCTGGTCTCTCCCTCACGGATAAGATCTTGAACATTTTGTTTGATCATTGTCTCGATATCCAATTTAGAATAAGGAGTAGATTCAAAGTTCTCAGGAAAAAACAAATTGAATTTTGCGAAATCTTTTGATATCTGTCGTTGTGTATTTAAGACAAAAGTTTCGTTATCGAAGTATTCGATGAGTTGATAAACTGGAATCAGGTCACTCATATCATCTTACTCCGCCACCAGCAGAGA
Source organism: Bacteroidota bacterium (assembly GCA_006227105.1). GTDB lineage: Bacteria > Bacteroidota > Bacteroidia > Flavobacteriales_D > Crocinitomicaceae > M0103. Next base: position 3,953 of record SBFR01000241.1, on the reverse strand, counting down.
ATCCTTTTTCAGGTGTCATGAAACTTAGTTTTCCTTCAGCATCTTCCGCCATCAGGATCATACCTTGAGATTCAATTCCTCTGATCTTTCTAGGGGCAAGATTCAATAATACCTGGACCGTTTTTCCGATCACTTCTTCTGGAGAATAGTGTTCTGCAATGCCCGAAACGATCGTTCTTTTATCGATTCCGGTATCGACAAGCAATTTCAATAATTTATCGGCTTTCTCAACCTTCTCCGCTTCAAGAATGGTTCCTAAACGAATATCCATTTTTGAAAAATCATCAAAAGTCACTTCTTCTTTTTGAGCTTCGAAATTTGACTCAACCATGTTCGCATTTTTAAGTTTACCTACCTCATTTTCAACAAGTGAATCTTCCACTTTTTGGAAGAGGATCTCAGGAGTATTTATTACGGTGCCCGTAGCAAGCTGCTTCGAATTACCTGCTAAACTCCAGTCGGATGAATGAAAATTCACCATATTACTGATCTTCTCAGCAGTATTTGGTAAAAAAGGCTTTAGTACGATTCCCAGATTCGCTGTGATCTGAAGAGCAACATACATGATCGTTTTCACTCTTTCCGGATCTGTTTTGATCAGCTTCCAAGGTTCTTGATCCGCAAGGTATTTATTCCCTAAACGGGCTAAGTTCATTGCTTCGGCTTGTGCTTCTCGAAGCTTATAAGCATAGATCAATTTACTTATCCTTTGAGGGATCTGTTTCATTTCATCCAATGTGGAAAGATCCTCTTGGGTGTATGCACCTGGTTGAGGTACAACACCTTCATAATATTTATGAGTAAGAACTAAGGCTCGATTGATAAAATTTCCCAGTATGTCTGCTAATTCGCTATTGATGCGTGTCTGGTATTCTTTCCAAGTAAATTCTGCATCCTTCGTTTCAGGTGCAATAGAGGTCAGAACATATTTCAATTCATCTTCTTTTCCTGGGTAGGCAGCCAAATATTCGTGTAACCATACTGCCCAGTTGCGGGAAGTTGAAAACTTGTCTCCCTCAAGATTCAAGAATTCGGAAGCAGGGACGTTGTCAGGTAAGATAAAGCCACCATGATCCTTCAACAAAATAGGAAAGATGACCGCATGAAAGACAATATTATCCTTACCAATGAAATGAACCAGCTTTCGATCTCCAGTCCAATAGTCTTCCCAGTTTTTACCTTCATTCAACGCCCATTGTTTAGTCGCTGAAATGTAACCAATTGGAGCATCTAGCCAGACATACAAAACTTTTCCTTCTGCATTTGGAAGCGGAACTTTTACTCCCCAGTCAAGGTCTCTTGTCATCGCTCTGGAATGCAGTCCTCCATCAATCCAAGACATACATTGTCCGATCACTTGGTTTCTCCAAGCTTTTGGGTCATGTTGTTGAACACCATCCAATTTTCCTTCTTTGATCCATTCCCTCAACCAATCTTCATGTCTTTCCATTGGAAGATACCAATGTGAAGTTGTCTTCAGAACAGGAGTTTTCCCACTTAGTGTTGATTTCGGATTGATCAACTCCGTTGGACTCAGATCAGTTCCACATTTCTCACATTGATCTCCATACGCATTCGGGTTCCGGCATTTCGGGCATTCTCCAGTAATATATCGGTCAGCTAAAAATTGCTGAAACTCTTCATCGTAGTATTGTTCAGATGTTTCCTCAGTGAACTTGTCATTTTCATACAATTTCAAAAAGAAATCCTGAGACGTTTTATGGTGGATCTCTGAGGATGTTCTATGAAAAATATCAAATGAGATATTGAAGTCCAGAAAAGCTTTGCGAATGATGCCATCGTATTTATCGACGATCTCGGAAGGAGTGATCCCTTCCTTTTTTGCCCTCAAGGTAATCGCAGCACCATGCTCATCACTACCACAGATAAAAGCTACATCATGTCCATTCATTCTTAGGAAACGAACAAAAATGTCAGCAGGCAGATAAACGCCGGCGACGTGTCCTAAATGAAGTGGGCCATTGGCATAGGGAAGGGCCGCAGTGACAGTAAATTTAGCTTTTGACATACTCTTGAGTTGTGCCGGCAAAGATAATTAAAACGAAAGAAGTGTAAGGTAGAGCGAAATATTCTAAACGGATTGAACCATTTTTTCTTTCACTTCATGAAATGTAATGCCAAATCCTTCTAATTCTAAGAGAATAGGCTCGTAAAGATCTTTAGTAGTTGGTAACAAAACTCCATTATGTTTGATGTCACCATTAAGGATCATTTTTGCTGCAATGGCAACAGGTAGCCCAACTGTATTTGACATAGAAGTAAAGGTCTGGTCCTCTCCGATGTTTACCATAGAAGAAGTGATCTTGTACTCTTCATTGCCTAATGTATATTCGAATTCATGATACATTACCAGCATATCTTTGTCCTCAGGTTCCAACACCAGTTTATCTACCAGAATCTTTTCAAGCAGCTGTGCAGGTGAGGCATTTTCAATTCCTAATTCGTTCTCTTTGGAGAATAGTCCAAGCCATTCAAATTTTTCATAAAGATCCATTCTTTCCGGACGCAAAAACTCCTTGAATTTATCCTCTACTGAAGTGCTCTGACGATAAGGTAGAAACGCATTTAAAAAAGATCGTGGAGTGAGCGTTTCACTTCGATCCATTTTATAGGAGTCATCGGTCATTCCAAGCTCAATAAATACATTCCAAGCCTGACAATACCCCGGTCTTCTTAGTGTACCTCGGTAAATGGTTGGGATATCTTCTAATCCGTAAGTTTTACGGTAAGAAAGAGAATCTCTATTCGCGTATCCATCGAAATCTCCATATCCTGGTATAGTGATTCTGGCAAGGCGCCCGTATAAACGATTGTATGGTATGTATTTATATTCGTTGTGATCAAGGAAACACGAAGCCCCACCTTGACCTGCTAAGACCACATTTCTTGGGTTCCATGTGAATTTATAATTCCATGGGTTGTTATCACTTTCCGGAGCGATCAGACCTCCACAGAAAGATCTAAAGGCAGTAAGCTTTCCTCCTCCTTCCTGAATTTCATGAATGATCTTCATTGCGCTCATGTGATCGATCCCCGGATCTACTCCAATTTCGTTCATGAAAATCAGATGATGTTCTTTCGCTTTTTCATCCAATGACCTCATTTCAGGAGAAATGTAAGACGGTGTGATCAGGTGTTTTCTAAAATCGATACAATCGTGAGCGACTTCAGGGTGAAAACGAGCTGGAAGCATTGAGATCACCAGATCTGCTTTCTCGATCTCTGGTCTTCGTTCTTTGGGATCAAGTGCATTAAAGTTCAACGCAGTTGCGTTTGGATGTCCGTCGATCTTTCTTTTGACCATTTCAAGATTTTGGTCAACAATCCTCAAGTGCCATTGCTGTTCATCTGATCGCTCAAGCAAATAACGGATCATTGATGAAGCTGAAAGTCCGGCGCCGAGGATGAGGATTGTTTTACGGTTTTCCATACCCAAAGGTATATATTCATCCTTTTGAATGTATCGGATAATTGTGAATTAATAAACAGTCTATTCTTGGAAAGTTAAATAAATGACAAAAATAAAGCGGCTCGAGGCCGCTCTATTCAATTCTATCAAATAGGGATCATGTGTTCTTGATGATTTGTTTTCTTTCAAGAATGACACCTTCATTTACGATTTCAATCATGTAAACACCTTCAGTGAAGAAAGTCATATCAAGAATTAACTTCCCGTTTTCTGCTTTCATCCCTTCCATTACTAATCTTCCTGCAAGATCTCTTACATTGAACGTAACGTTAGGAAGGGCATTATCTACCTGAACATTGAAAACACCTGTAGAAGGATTTGGATAAACAACCACACTCATATTAAGGTCTTCAATTTCCGTAACTCCAAATGGATATTCTTCTGACATTCCTGTACATCCATTAGCAAATGTTACTTGCACGGAATACCAGCCATTTTCCAATGGAGTGAAGCTTTGTGAAGT
>SBFR01000220.1 GCA_006227105.1 Bacteroidota bacterium | reverse complement strand
TCTTTATTATGTTCAAATAAATCATCATCGATGACAATTTCTCCGGATGACTCTATTTTCCATTGCATATAGGCCCCTTTCTCCCATTGAAAATATCCAAAGGGTAAAAACTCTCCGTTGAAATAATCATAAGCAAAACCATACACGCGATCCCCCACTTTTTGAATTCTCAATCTTCGTTCTGAAACAGGATCCATCAAACATGTACCCTCAAATTCTGGACTCATCCAATCATTTTCTTCCAGAAATGCATTACCCCCTACATCAATCACAGAATAGTAGCCATTTTCTTCCTCAAAAAATCCATCATCCTCCATATAAGTTTCATCTACATATTCATAATTACCTTCAACAAGATCAATAGGATCGATATCAAACTGAGGTTGGAAATAGATAACATTTGGTGCACCCGTTTCGCCATCATAGGAGTCAACAAAAACCAACATGACCTTGTCATCGATCAATTCAAAGCTAATTTCATTGGTAACCTTGTACTCTCCAATTTCATCCTGTAACATCCTAACCATTACATAGTAATCTCCAAGATCTGAATTGTAGACATAATACTCCCTCAAATCATTGCAATCTTCGAAGGTTCCCGCAAATAATCCATCGTAGTCACCTACCTCAATGGTCCTTTTACAATTTGGATCAACATGAACATATCGACCATTCAACGCTTCTGAATAAGAATAGATTTGTGCGATCAGGGTATTCACTCCCAAAAAAATCAGAATTAGTGTTGTACTAACTTTCATGAGCTAATGATTGATTATTACACAAATAAAAATAAAATCTAAATACTATTCCAATCGGTTAGTATTCAATTCGTTGAAATAACACATTATCTATTTTTACTTCAATGATAATTCTATACCTTACTATTCAGAATGTATAAACCACTATTGCATCAGCTGATCGATAAGCTGTCAATCTTTGACAGTTTGTTGGAAGGATTTCAGATCATTGATCGGGATTTCAGATACGTCTATGTCAATGAAACCGTAGCAAAACAGGGAAAGACCACTACCCAACAATTGATGGGTAAAACGATGATGGAATGCTATCCCGGAATTGAAAACTCACCTCTTTTTGAGAAGCTACGATCCTGCATGTTCGATCGTAAATCGTTCAAATTTGAAAATGAATTCATTTATCCGGATGGTTCTAAAGAATGGTTTGAGCTTAGCATAGAACCTATTGAAGATGGGATCTTTATACTTTCTGTTGATATCAATGAAAAAAAGAAAGCGGAGCTGGAATTAATTCAGCTCAAAAATTCACTGGAAGAAAAAGTAAAAACGCGAACCAGAGAACTGGAACGGATCAACAAGGAGAAAGATGTGATACTGAAAGAAATGCATCACCGGGTTAAAAATAACCTACAATTGATCTCTAGCCTGATCAATCTCCAATCCGCTAAAGGCAATAATGCGAAACTAACAGCAAAGCTTACACGAACAAAAGAGCGAATCGAAACAATCGCGCGGATCCATGAATCCTTATATCGACACGAAAATCTGGCATTCATTGATACAGAATATTACTTAAAGACACTCCTCGAAGAAAACATCAAGTCTTTTGACCATGACAATGGATTCATAAGCTTTTCAATAAATCTGGAGTCACATGAACTAACAGTTGATCGTATGGTCCCCTTAGGTCTTTTAGTAAATGAGCTGGTGACTAATTCGCTATGCCTTGCATTCAAACCACATGAGAAGGGCGAAATACATTTGAGTTTTCAATTGAAAGGTAACGAATTTGAATTGGTCTATATGGATTCTGGGGTCGGTTATGATGAAAGCAGTCCGGATTTTACTGAGCGTTTAGGAAGTTTTCTGATCAATGGTTTTGTTGAACAATTGGATGGAAGTCTGAAAAAAGAGAAAGTTCCTAAAGGTGTAAAGTTTGTACTCCGATTCCCAGAAAAATAGATTCTACCCTTTTTCTACATTATTTTTTTTCTGTCAAACAATATAATATATTAGCTTTCGTTATTATGCATACATAACTAATAATGCTATATGGGAAATTCTACTTAAACCAGATTTGTTAAACCAATAAAAACCCTGCAATGAAAACCAATCTCCTATTTCTGTCAGAGCAGCTTCCTTATTTCAGAATAGTGGCCAAGCGCTCATTACCCAGCCGTTATCTCCATTTGGCTGAAGATCTTGCACAGGATGCGATCCTGAAAGCGCTTGAAAATCTTCATAAATACGACCCTGAAAAGGGGAATTTTAAAAACTGGTTGTATCGACTAACCCAGAATCATTGTTTCGATGCGATTCGGAAAATGGACAAAATGGAAACGATGCCTATCAACAGTCATGTGATCGCAAATCCATCTGAACACCGAGATCTCGATCGAAGTGATCTACGTAAGATCCGCAAAGCAATGGAGTTCTTATCCGTGAGAGATCGCATGCTTATTACCTACCGATTGATCTTTGACCTAAGCGGAAAAGAAATTGCCGAACAAACAGGAATTCCTGAAAACCAGGTCAACGTTTATTTTAAAAGAGCAAAAGAGAGACTGCAAGCCTTGTGCAAAGCAGCATAAATAAAAAATCCCGGCTTTTGGCCGGGATTGCAATTTTTCCTCTCGGAAACAATAAAATCTTTACCTGAATTAGTGATTAACTCTGGTAACGTTTACGGCATTTAAACCTTTCTGTCCACGTTCAACTTCGAATTCAACTTCGTCATTCTCGCGTACATTTTGCTTCAATCCCGTCTTGTGTACAAAGATATCTTCTTTTGTTTCGCTGTCTGTAATAAAACCGAAACCCTTTTCGGTATTAAAGAATTTTACAATTCCTGTTTTCATTGATTATTATTTATATTATTTGCTTTATTAGCCAACTTCTGAACTTCCTCCGTTTGAGAAAGTGTTTTATTTTCGGGAGCACTAGACCAATCGATCTCTAAACCTACTGAATCTGAATCCCTTCTTTGATCACGTTTTTCCTTTTTTGCCTTCTTCTTCTGAGAACGATCTTTCTCCCTCTGCTTCTTTAAAAATGTTTCTTGTGATCTACCCATAAATTCAATCGCAATTCCTTCGTCCAACGCTTTGTAAAAAGTATAACCTGTATCAGTTTATACAATATACATTCAGGATTTTAGACCTTGCCTCCCTTTTGTATCATTTCAATTATTCGATACAAGAAAGCAAAACTTTAACGCATCGGACACATTGGATTGATAAAATCCAAGTGTATATAACTAGTCAAAGGTAGTCCTTTTTTCACTTGATTCTATAGTTTACCTATAATTTTCTGATAATTAGCATTTTTCATGGCTCAAAAATGACCTGAATAACATATCTTTGTGCCATCCGATGAACGTCTCTCATCATCTTATAAATCTATTTTCTGAGGGACACAATCTCAAAATACATGAATTTTAAAGCACTTGGATTGATCGATCCAATATTACAAGCACTCAACGATAAATCTTATACCGAACCTACTCCAATTCAAATACAAGCCATTCCTGTGGTTCTCGAAGGAAAGGATCTTCTGGGCATCGCTCAAACCGGAACAGGTAAAACAGCAGCATTTGCTATCCCTATCATTCAACGACTGGAAAATGACAAGCATGTAAACAGGAATCGGAAGATCCGATCACTGGTCATCACACCAACTCGTGAACTGGCCATTCAGATCCATGAAAATTTTAAGGCCTATTCGAAACATACGGATCTCAAATCGAATGTCATCTTCGGAGGAGTAAAACAAACGAATCAGGTCAATCGATTGAAAGCTGGAACTGATATTTTGATTGCTACACCTGGAAGACTCCTGGATCTGATGAATCAGAAACTCGTTTCCATTCATAACATTGAATATTTCGTATTGGACGAGGCTGATCGAATGTTAGACATGGGTTTTATTCACGACATAAAGAAGATCATTCAACAGTTACCGACCGAAAGACAAACTTTGTTCTTCTCGGCGACTATGCCCGATAACATCGTCGAATTATCAAGAAAGATCCTGAAAAATCCGGTACGAGTTGAAGTATCTCCGGTTTCTACCGCTGCGGAAACAGTTCAACAGTTCATCTGTCACACGAATAAAGACTTAAAAAAGGAATTGCTTGTTCACCTCATCAAAGAGCGAAACATCAAGCAAGTGTTGATCTTTGAACGAACAAAACATGGAGCGGATAAAATTGCTCGTTTTCTTATCAAACAAAAGATCAAGGCGGCGGCAATTCACGGTGATAAAGCACAAAACCACCGTCAGAAAGTTTTGGATCAATTTAAGAATGGTGAACTGACAGCTTTAGTTGCGACAGATATTGCCGCAAGAGGAATTGACATCGATCGTTTGCAATATGTGATCAATCTGGATATCCCAAACATTTCTGAAACCTATGTACACCGAATCGGACGTGTTGGACGCGCTGGAGAAACCGGAACTGCAATATCGATCGCAGAACCCGAGGAGAAAGGCTTTCTAAGAGATATCGAAAAGTTGATCAATAAAAAGATCGAAGTTTTGGAAGGACATCCTTTTCCTCAAACGGATAAGGTAATGACGAAAGAAGAGAAAAAAGCTTTTGAAGCAGAAAAACAGCGTCGAAAGAAAGAATTCTTTGAGAATCGAAAAAAGAGTGGGAATTTCAGGAGATGACTTTTCTTATTTTGATAAAATTCGTGTTGATCAAGCACTAATTTTAATTCATAGACGTTCATTGTTCCATAATGAAGTTTAAAGTTCTCATCCTGACAGTTACTTTGTTCCTCTTCAAGAACTCTTGGACTCAAAACGAGGAGGTTATTGAATCTTTTTCTGCCGAAGTTTACAACGAAAGCGTTCTGATCAACTTCAGGATCAACTCCGGATACACCTGCAATGGGATCGATGTTCTTCATTCTACAGATTCAGTAAATTTCAGTCCTGTATATACTTTCGAAGGAATTTGTGGAAGCACAACTGAATCGATCGCATACGAATACACACACGTAAATCCTGTCAAGAACAGTAAGAACTATTACCGTCTCTATCTGGGCGGACCTGGTTTTTCGTGGGTTATAAATGTGCTTGTTATTGACCTGACCAATTCCTCCCTGATCAAACCTAATCCACTCATTTCAACGTCGGAATTGATCTTTGAAAACAATGCTGTTACAGAGCATCAGTTGGTTATTTCAAACATGTACGGCCAAATTGTATTTTCGGAAACGACGAATGGAAGCAGTATTATCCTGAACCGAAATGATTTCGTTCCTGGAGTCTATGTCTATTCAATAATCGATTTAGAGAAAGAAAATCGAGTTACAGGAAGATTGATGGTTCAATAGAATCTGAAAATATCCGCACCAATTCTTCATTGTCAGTTCTCTTTTCTACACTACTTTTGCGCCCTCAATACTTCATTCAATGATCTCAGTCAATGGCCTTACGGTCGAATTTAGCGCAAGAACCCTTTTTAAAGATGTAAGCTTCGTCATCAATCCGAACGATAAGATCGCTTTAATGGGTAAAAATGGAGCTGGAAAGTCGACGATGATGAAGATCATCGCAGGGATCCAGAAACCGAATCGTGGAAGTATTCAATGTGCTCCTGACACCAAGATTGCCTATTTACCCCAGCATTTATTGACGGAAGATAAATGCACTGTGTTCGAGGAAACGGCGAAGGCATTCGGTCAGATCATCGAGATGAAGAACGAGATCGAAGATCTAAACAAGCAACTAGAGACGCGCACCGATTACGACTCCGATGAGTATATGAAGATCATCGAAAGAGTGGCAGAGCTAGGAGAAAAATACTACGCCATTGAGGAGACCAACTTCGATGCCGAAGTAGAAAAAGCATTACTTGGACTGGGATTTAAAAGAAGCGATTTCACACGCAATACCAGTGAGTTCAGTGGTGGATGGAGAATGCGTATCGAATTAGCGAAGATCCTTTTACAGAAACCTGATCTTGTTCTATTGGATGAACCTACCAACCACATTGATATTGAATCAGTGATCTGGTTGGAGGACTTCTTGAAGAACAAGGCTAAAGCAGTGATCGTGATCTCCCACGACAAAACCTTTATCGACAATATCACCAATCGTACGATCGAAGTGACAATGGGTAGGATCTACGATTACAAGGCGAATTACTCACATTACCTTGTCTTACGAGAAGAACGAAGAGCTCAGCAACAAAAGGCATATCAGGAACAACAAAAGATGATCAGTGAAACAAAGCGTTTCATTGAACAATTCAAAGGAACCTACTCCAAAACGAATCAGGTTAGCTCGAGACAGCGAATGCTCGAAAAACTGGAGATCATTGAAGTAGATGAGATCGATAATTCAGCAATTTCTCTTCGTTTCCCTCCTTCTCAGCGTTCAGGCGATTTTCCTGTTACAGCGAGAGATCTTAGTAAATCATATGGTGAAAAAGTTGTCTTCAAGAATGCCAATCTTTCGATCGCACGAGGCGAAAAGGTGTGTTTCGTAGGACGAAATGGTGAAGGGAAATCAACGTTCATCAAAGCCATTATGGGCGAGATCGATTTTGAAGGATTCTGTGAGTTGGGTCACAATGCAAAAGTTGGATACTTTGCTCAGAACCAGGCTGCACTTTTAGATCCTGAGTTATCAGTATTCGAAACAGTGGATAATGTGGCAGAGGGAGAGATTCGAAAGGACATTAAGAATATTCTTGGAGCCTTTATGTTCTCAGGTGACGCCATTGATAAGAAAGTTAGTTTCCTTTCTGGTGGTGAAAGAACCCGTTTAGCAATGGTTAAACTATTATTGACACCAGTGAACGTTTTGATTCTGGATGAGCCTACCAACCACCTTGACCTGAAATCAAAAGATGTTTTAAAAGAGGCGCTTCAAAAGTTTGACGGAACCTTAATTCTGGTATCACACGACAGAGCTTTCTTGGAAGGACTTGCGAACAAAGTATTTGAATTCAAGGATCAACGAGTGATCGAACACTTCGAGACCATTGACGAATTCTTAGAGCGCAACCGCATTGAGCAGATCAAGCATTTGGATCTTTAATTAAAGACCCATTTATATATCCAATGGTTTTATTTTATTTTCCTTGATCCAATCAAAACAATCTTTGATTGCCTCTTTGAAAGAGGAAACATTAAGCCCAAGCTCTTTCTGTGCTTTTAACGAGTTGTAATAGTCATATTCACATGAGATCCTTGCTATCTCACGAGTGATATTTGGAGTAAACCCAAACAGTTTGGCAAAAAATGAGACCAGAATTCCAAATAATCTCACAAGAACATTGGGCAAAGTAATTCGTGGAGGTTTAACTCCAACAACATCACCCATAATATCATAGGCTTCAGAATAAGAAAGATTATGTCCACCAAGGATATAGCATTCTCCTACCCTTCCCATTTGAAGAGCGTTAACTGTGGCTCTAGCTGCATCTTTGACGGCAAGATAATTTCTCCCCCCCTTCGTTTTGGCTGGAATTTCTTTGTTATAGATAGCCATGATCATTCTTCCGGAACTGGGCTTGCTGTCGTACCTCCCGATCATCATTGTAGGATTGACAATAATGGCATTCAAGCCCCTATTTTGAACTGCATCAAGAACATATTCCTGTGCTTTTCGCTTTGAATCCATATAATCGAACCCAAATTTATGATTGTCGTATCCATTCAATTCTGTACCCGGGCTTAAGACTCCCCCCGAACCAAATGAATTAGCTGTACCTACATGTACCAGTCTTTTAACTTTATATTTTAAGGCGACTTCGACAATGTTTTTCGTTCCTTCAAAATTGGCTTTCCAGTATTCAGATGAGCGAGCAGGATTCAATCCGGTTTTAGCTGCCGTGTGTATAATGCAATCAACTCCATTCATGGCGGCCTCAATCGATCCGGGATCACAGATGTCACCTTGATATTGTTCAATGTCCAATCCTTTTAAAGTTGGATGTTCTGCAGATATTTTTCTCAGGAGAACAACTACAGAATGACCATCTTCGATTAAAACCCGAACAACATTACTCCCCAATAAACCGGTAGCACCCGTAACCAGTACTTTCATAATTGAATGTTTTTATCTAGTAACTGCAACTACCTCGTTATTCTTCAATTTTGTTAGTAAACGGAAATGAGACATTAATCCCCCGTGAATAGAATTATACCTGTATTTCAGCCCAAACTCTTCAGCTGTTTCTCTTACTATTTTCGTTACCGCAGGTAAATGAATATGATTGCAATAATTGGGGAACAAATGATGTGCAACATGATGGTTTAGTCCACTAAACATATAACTAATAAATGCTGAATCAGGACTATAATCGTCTGTTGTTCTGAACTGATGTTCTCCCCAGCTGCAATGGATCAATCCATTTTCATCAGGAACAACAAATAGGGAGTCTTCAACAACATGATTAGATAACAAAGCAAACATTGCAACAAAACCGGATCCTAAATGCAGAATAAAAAAGCCGATCAACACCAACCAGAATGGTACAGGTAACACGATCATTGGAATGATCAGAAATATTGTAAAATAAACGATCTTCGTCACGACCAACAGTACTTGATGCCATGGATTATGATTGGTCTTAATGGTTCCGACGTACTCCATTTTGTAGTATCTAAAATCACGAAAAATCAACCAGAAAACGGTAAAATAGAATGGATAAAGAATTTTCATATACCAATCCTGGTATTTATGACTTTTCAGCTTTTTGCTATACGGGGTAACACGGACCACATTGCTTTGTTCAAGGTCAACGTCAATTCCAGGGATGTTTGTATAAGGATGATGCGCCACATTATGTTTATAACGATAAATATAACCATCGGCTCCAACCAGATTCATATATCGAAGAAATAACTCATTCACCCACTGATGCCTCGACAAAACATTGTGCGTTGCGTCATGTATCACACTAGCGGCTGAAAAAATGACAAATGCACCGATCATAAACCAGTAGAATAGAAATAATGCAACTGGCTTACCTTCTGACAGAATCATCAATGAGTAAAATGTCGACATGATCCCAAAAAACAGAATGAATTTCAGTGCTGACTTCCAATTTCCATATCGACTGATGTTATTCTCCACAAAGTAGTTCTCCACCCTTGCTTGAAGGGTCCTGTAAAACCCATTCTCAGGTTCCTCTAAAAACTTGATCTTTTTCATATTACAAAAATTCAAAGACCCCGAATTATGGAAAATGACTTAAGTCAGTAAATTAACTGATCCTTTTGTTGAAATGGTCCAGGCTCTATTGACATTTCAATGATTATTTCTGAACGCCACACTCATTCTCCAGTTCCAATTCCAGATATTCCAGTCCAACAAAGCGATTAGGAATTTGCCCACCGCAACGAGCAACGATGGCATTCCATCGGTCGTCAGTCATCAGTATGGATCGTTTTCCTTGTTCAAGCCTGATCATAGGTACCTCATGGGTAGTAAAATCGTATTCGGAAGAAAGATTGTTATACTCTTCTCTCACCCAGGTTTCAGGTTTAGGATGATCTATAACGATCGGTCCGTATACAAGATCACAGATCGGGTAAACATTCATCAAAGCGAGATTGATCAAACCCAAAACCACAGCTTTCCAGGCTGATCTCCATAAATATCCCATCAGCAACCAGAGAGGTAGAATTCCCATTGTGTGAAAGCATAAACGGATCACGATCATCCAGATCCAGTTTTGAGGAGTCAATTCAATTTGTTCCAGAAAGAAATATCCTTCCAGTATCCCTCCAAAAATGAGAAAAGCCACCAGAATACTTAAAAGAAGTACATTTCTATCCGAATTAAACATAAAGCTAAGATAATGGACAGGGTTCAATTTACGCACCTCACTATTCTTTTTATCCTAAGATATAGAGTACAATTAGAAAGAAAATGGCTAATCGTAACTCAACCGAAAAAAATCGTTAAGTTCCCATATGAAAAAACAACTGCTACTTCTTTTTCTGATCCTAACCTGTAAACTACAGGCTCAGAAAATGTATGCGTTGACGCCCTTTGAAGATTACAACAACTGTACAAGCGGTTTTCTAAATAAACAGGGAGACACGATCTGGCCTGCCCAATTTGATCGTGTTATGAAACCAGTTTCTCAAGGAGGGAATTATTCGACTTCTTGGTTTGCCGTTTATCAAGGGAAGTGGGGCCTTCTTTCCTGGGATGGCAAAGTGATTCTTCCTTTCGAATTTTCATACATGAAAATGAGCCATGTAATGGATATCTTCTTCGTCTTCAAAGACAACAAAGGAGGCGTATTCGACATGGATGGTAAAGAACTATACCCACTGACAATAGACGGATTAGAAAGCGAAAGTATTTATGCTTCGATTTTTAAAGAAAACGGAAAATATGGGGTGTTTGGAGCCGGAATGCAATTAACAATTCCTCCGAAATATGACTTGATCCAGCAATCTCATTTTTATCGAAATGACGATTACGGTAATTTTCAGGATCCAACGATTTATTATTTACTGGAAAAAGATGGTAAATATGGATTGGCTGATGTAAATGGCAAAATCTTCTTTGATAACGGATGTTGTCCGTTCGACTTCATGGAAGATCCAACAAATAGTTCAATTCCCTATTTGCTCACTAATAATGAAAAGGGAGTAGGGCTAACAACCTTAATGAATGAAACTCTATTACCCCCTGAATATGAAGATATTTATTTGTTCTCATTAGAAGATCATCAAGGACATTCAATTCCGTTTGCCCATGTACAGGAAAATGAAGAAATTGAAAAGATTTATAGTATAGATCGAAAACAAATGAGCCAACCTTACGATCAAATGATCGAGGGAGATCATGCATTTATCTTTCAAACGAAAAACAAAAAGGGTTACCTCGATCCTGACCTGAAAGAATACTACATTAAAACTCACTACGAACTTCGATTTGCTTCACGAAGTGTCCACTTCAGCGAAGAAATGACCTACACTCAGGAGCTTCCCTTTATTCCCGGTTCAACCGACAAATGTGTGCTTGTTTTAGTAAACACTGAAAAAACAAGTAAATCGGGCTATACCCATGATAAAAGCTATGGATTGATCAACGTGAATACCGATAAAAAGATCAAACCACAATTCCAGGCCATCTGGCCAAAAATAGTCGGTAATGAAGTGTATTACTTCGCTTTTTATCCTTTTCTGGAAGAGGATGGTGTATCAACATTTAAAGTATATAACAGCAAACTGGATATTATTGATACCTTCCAGTTAGACAACCAATACTGGATAAATTTTAATGAGTTTTTCAAACCAAAAGACGATCATCCGGTATTTATTTTCAAGAACGAAACTGGAAAATTTGGCGGTGTTGGACCAAACGGCAAAATCGTTATTCCATTCATTTATGATGAGCTTATTCCTCAATACGGGAATAACTATAGTCGCCTCTCGATCGTCCGAATAGCAGCACGGATCGATAAAAAATATGGTGTAATTTCCTGCAAAAACGAGACCCTTATACCACTTGAGTTCGACAACATCCAATCTTATCCCAATAATTACCAAATTGCAGCTAAACCAGATGGATACGTTCTCTATGATTCTGCTTATCAAAAGGTTATTGAGAATTGTCAGTTCATTACCAGATGTCGAACAAATATGTTGAAATCATACAATGGTTACGGTGGTGACCCCTATTTAAGAGATGAAACTTTTTTTGCGGTTAAAAACGATTCAGCCTATGCTTATTTCAAAGACCATTTCAAATTACTGAATGAACAGAACATTTATCAGGAAAAAAACGAAACAGGAATTACACTAGTCTCTGGGCGCTTATTGGTTAAAAAAAATGGTCAATGTATTTTTTATAATCACCATATTCAATGGGCCTCCCCTAAGGTCTATATCTTTCATGACGGAGATAGCATAGGATTCTTTCATATTCATGATGGTATAACGCTCCGTGTTGGTCAATCAACGGCTAACATAGGGATCGATAGCTACATTCATGTCAATCAGTACCCCAACAAAGAAGGGCTGGTATCCAAAGAAACTGGGAAATGGGTATTGGAACTAGGTGACTACTTTAAGATCCTTACTGATGGTAAAAAAGGCATTCACTCCTCGACAGATTACTTCTGGTATGTAATGAAAAGTGATGAGAACAAGTCTCATTCCATGTGGACCTTTGATCAGGTGGGTAAAGGAAAACTGGAAAGAAAATTTGATCTACCACTTATGAAGAATTGTGGCGAATTCTACATTGCACGCAGTTCAGGGAAATACGGTTTACTGGATAAAAACTACAAGGAGACCTTGCCTTTCGAATACAAGAATATTATCTACAGCCATCAGCAGTTCTTTGTCAAAGGATTTGATGATCTATGGTTGGCATGGAGTCCGGATAAAGGTCTAATCGCTTTGAATTGCACTGACATTAGCCTCAATAAATTCACAAATGGAAGATTGATCTTTAACGGAGATGATTTCGCCTTTTTAACTGATTCTCTTACAATCCTGACTCCATTTACTAAGAGTATTTCAATACCTGATAGCATGTCATTGTCTAACCTTCTTGGACCTATGATCTACACAGCGGAATACTATAATTGGAAAAACGACTTTACAGATGAATACAATCCCATTGGACGGGCTTACAACAATAACTTGATCATAGAACTTTGTATGATCTATAGCACCAGACATCAGGTTACCGAAGCTCCGTTTCTTCAAAATAAAACAAACGCACTTCAACCCGTACTGCTCGATGAGGTAAAGTTTGAGATGTACGAAAAAAGAACCCTAACATATATCGGTAAACGGGTATGCTCCTATCTTGAGACTTCGGCACGCCGCAATAAACCCCAGTACTTTCCGAACAATAGTTATAAAAACTATACCTACGATGCAGAACGAAAGACATTCAGAAATCTGGTGCTTGACCAAGGTCGTTTCAGACCCGCAACGCTGGATGATCTGTTCTTACCGAATGTGGGATACGTCGCCTGGCTGGACAATTATCTAACAAAAGTCATCAACGAGAAACAATTGTTTGGGCTGCAATGCATGAACTTACCTTCTATTCTTGAGGAATACAAACAGAACTTTCACCTCGAAGGAAAAGGGATCTCATTTAGTCTAAAAAACGAAAATAAGCCAATTGTAATTCCGTGGAGGGATTTGAAAGGAATTGTTAAAACGATGTAGGAATATTTCAATTTTCGATTTCTTCTTGAAAGATTACTAATAGTTTAAATATGTTCTGAAAAATCATTCAAATAATCATTACCTGACATTGATATTTCCTTGACGCTAAAGGGGTTTAATATGTGAGAATATTCAAGTTTAAAAAATTGACAATTATCATATTTTCAAAAAAACCAGCTCC
>SBFR01000250.1 GCA_006227105.1 Bacteroidota bacterium | reverse complement strand
CACTTCGATAAAGACAGGAAGATCAACATCTTCAAAATGTTGAATCAGGCGTCTAACTTCGAGTCATTCCTTGGAAAGAAATTCGTTGGTCAAAAGCGTTTTTCTGTTGAAGGTGGAGAAGCACTTATTCCCGCACTTGATACATTGGTTCAAAAGGGATCTGAACTTGGCGTAGAATATTTTGTAATGGGTATGGCCCACAGAGGTCGTTTGAATACGCTTACCAACATCTTTAAAAAGAGACCTCAAGATATTTTTTCAGAATTTGAAGGGAAAGAATTTGACACGATCGATTACTTCGATGGTGACGTGAAATACCACCAAGGATTTACATCACATGTTACCCTTCCAAATGGTAAAAATGTTGGGTTAACGCTTGCACCAAACCCTTCTCACCTGGAAGCAGTTAATACGGTAGTTGAAGGGATCGCTAGAGCAAAAGTTGATCACGTGTTACATGATGAAAATAAGATCTGTCCTGTTTTGATCCATGGTGATGCAGCCGTTGCAGGTCAAGGTATTGTTTATGAAACGATTCAGATGGCTCAACTTGACGGTTATCGTGCAGGTGGTACCATTCATATTGTAGTTAACAACCAGGTTGGATTTACGACGAACTATTTAGATGCTCGTTCATCAACTTACTGTACAGATGTTGCCAAAACAACGCTTTGTCCAGTATTCCACGTAAACGGAGATGATGTTGAAGCAGTAGTTCAGACGATCGAGATCGCCATGGAGTATCGTCAGAAATTCAACAGAGATATCTTTATTGACCTATTGTGCTACAGAAAATATGGCCACAATGAAGGGGATGAGCCAA
This sequence comes from Bacteroidota bacterium, assembly GCA_006227105.1. Taxonomy (GTDB): domain Bacteria; phylum Bacteroidota; class Bacteroidia; order Flavobacteriales_D; family Crocinitomicaceae; genus M0103. The sequence goes on along the minus strand of SBFR01000250.1, from coordinate 4,284 downwards.
AATTCACTCAGCCAAATCTTTACAACATTATTGCAAAGCACCCAAATCCAAAGGATATCTACCTGAAGCAACTTGAGGGTGAGGGCGTTATTTCAAAGGATGAGGCAAAGAAGATCGAAGCTGATTATAATGCTTTTCTTGAGGATGAATTTGAAGCATCCCGAAAAATGGAAAAAGCGCTAGTGTATGATTTCTTAAGTTCAACCTGGGAAGGATTCAGACATGCACATGCAGTTGATTTTGATAATTCTCCAACAACAGGAATTGATAAAAAGAAATTGTACGAGCTGGGGATCAAATTATCTACGCTTCCTGAAGGAAAGAAATACTTCCGTAAGATCGCCAAGATCTTTGAAGACAGAATGAATGCTGTCAAAGAAGATAAATTGGATTGGGGTACCGCTGAAATGCTGGCATATGCCACATTACTAGAAGAAGGACATCCGGTTCGTATTTCTGGTCAGGATGTCGAAAGAGGTACTTTCTCTCACCGACATGCTGTCGTTAAAACGGAAGATACCGAAGAAGAAATTGAAACACTGAATCTGTTGTCAGATAAACAAGCGAAATTCAATGTATATAACTCATTGCTTTCAGAGTACGGTGTTTTAGGATTTGAATATGGCTACTCGTTGGCGACACCAAATGGATTAACGATCTGGGAAGCTCAGTTCGGAGACTTCTTCAATGGTGCGCAGATCATGGTAGACCAGTTCATTTCTGCAGGTGAAGACAAATGGGCGACACAAAGTGGTTTAGTTATGCTTTTACCGCATGGATACGAAGGCCAAGGTGCTGAACACTCATCAGGTCGTATGGAACGTTTCTTACAGCAATGTGCTGACCTGAACATGCAAGTGGTAAACACCTCAACTCCTGCGAATCATTTCCATTTGTTAAGAAGACAATTGAAAAGAGATTTCAGAAAGCCACTGGTAGTTTTCTCTCCAAAAATGATCTTACGCTATCCTGAGGCTGTTTCCTCTCTTGATGAAATGGCAAAAGGAAGTTTCCAGGAAGTGATTGATGACTCAGCAGCAAAAGTCGCTTCTATTGACACTGTTGTTTTCTGTTCTGGTAAGTTCTACTATGAAATGAAGGTTAAAGCTCAGGAGCTTGGAGTAGAGAACATGGCTTTCGTTCGTGTAGAGCAATTGTATCCACTTCCGCAGAAACAGATCGAAGCTGTGATCAGCAAATACAAGAATACCAAGAATATTTTATGGGCACAGGAAGAACCTGCAAACATGGGAGCCTGGACCTACATTGCTATGTCAATGAGATCGATCCCATTCGTTGGTATTTGTAGAAATGCAACGGCGGCAGCGGCAGAAGGATCAAAGAAATTGCATGAAAAGCGATTGAAGCAATTGTTTGCAGACCTTTTCAGCTATGCAAAAGTGAAAGTTAAGTAATAAGAATTCCCTATAAATAGACGCATATGTCAGTTTTAGAAATGAAAGTTCCCAGTCCGGGAGAATCGATCTCAGAAGTTGAAATAGCTCAATGGCTGGTATCTGATGGTGATTATGTTGAAAAGGATCAAGCAATTGCCGAAGTAGATTCTGATAAAGCAACATTAGAACTTCCTGCTGAAGAAAGTGGGATAATTACGCTTAAGGCAGGTGAAGGAGATGTAGTAAAGGTAGGACAAGTTGTTTGTTTGATCGATACTTCTGCTGCACGCCCAGAGGGAGCAGCTCCAAAAGCAGAAAAAGTAGAAGAAAAAAAGGAAGAAGTGAAAGCTGCGCCGGTTGCTGAAAAAGCGGTTGCTGCGCCAAATCCGGATCCAGTAAAGAAAGAAGCAAGTTATGCTTCAGGAACAACATCTCCAGCTGCTTCAAAAATGATCGCTGAAAATGGACTTGCTGCCAACAGGATCAATGGAACAGGAAAAGATGGCAGGATCACTAAGCAAGATGTGATCGCGGCTATGTCAGGAGGATTCTCAACTGCAGATGCGCAAGGATGGGGTGGTTCGCGTGATCAGAATAGAGAAAAGATGTCTATGCTTAGACGTAAGATCGCAGAACGACTTGTTTCAGTTAAAAACGAGACGGCCATGTTGACCACCTTCAATGAGGTTGACATGAAGCCGATCATGGATATTCGTGCGAAGTATAAAGATGCGTTTGCAAAGCACCACGAGGTGAATCTTGGATTCATGTCTTTCTTTACGAAAGCCGTAACTGAAGCTTTGAATCTTTATCCTGCTGTGAATGCACAGATCGATGGGAATGAGATGGTATTCCACAATTATGCGGATATCGGTATTGCCGTTTCTTCACCGAAAGGGTTAATGGTTCCTGTCGTAAGAAATGCAGAGCAAATGTCACTCGCAGAAATCGAAAGAGAGATCAAGCGTCTGGCAATCAAAGCAAGAGATGGGAAGATCACTCCGGATGATATGACAGGAGGTACATTCACGATCACTAATGGTGGTGTGTTTGGTTCAATGTTGTCTACACCGATAATCAATCCTCCACAATCGGCTATTCTTGGAATGCACAATGTGGTGGAAAGACCTGTAGCAATCAATGGCAAAGTAGAGATTCGTCCGATCATGTATGTGGCGTTGTCTTATGACCACAGAATCATCGATGGGAAGGAATCGGTAGGTTTCCTTGTGAAGGTAAAAGAAATGCTTGAGAACCCGGAAAAAATGCTGTTTGGAGCAAAAGATCCAGTTCAGGTATTATTAGGACTATAACAGATTAATCAATAATCAGTAAAAGGTCCACGTGTTGGACCTTTTTTTATATGATCAAAAAACTATATAGCAATTATCTGGATTCATTCAGAGGGCTTCCGGTAGAAGCCTGGTGGCTGGCATTGATCACATTGATCAATCGTTCAGGCACTATGGTCATCCCTTTTCTTTCCCTATACCTCACTAAAGAAAAAGATTTCTCGCTAGGACAAGTCGGATGGATCATGACCGCTTTTGGCGCAGGCAGTGTTGCAGGTGCCTATCTGGGAGGAAAGATCAGTGATAAAATTGGTCCTTACAAAACCATGGTGTTTTCGCTCTTCACCTCAGGATTGTTTTATATTCTTACCCAATTTGCTCAGAATTTCTGGCAGATCATCCTAATGATCTTTATAGTCGTTCTGCTTGCTGACATTTTCAGACCCGCATCATTTGCTGCTCTCAGATCATACACCGATCATTCAAACAGAACGAGATCCACATCTTTGATCCGTCTCGCAATTAATCTTGGATTTTCTGCAGGCCCTGCGGTCGGAGGTTATCTAATCTATACATACGGGTATCATTCCCTTTTTTGGGTGGATGGCATTACCAGCATACTTGCAATGGGACTCATGATCCTGGTCCTTCGGCCAAAAGAAAATAGTCTTGAGCAGACATCAAAAGAACCACAAGCCTCTGAATCAGCCTATAAGGATAAAGAATTCCTGGGTTTTATTCTTGCTTTGATCTTTTTTGCGTTTGCGTTTTTACAGTATTTCTCGACGATACCTTATTACTACAATGAAGACTATGGTCTAACTGAGAAGGAGGTTGGGATCCTGATGGGCTTTAATGGTTTCCTGGTTTTTATCGTTGAGATGCCAGTCGTGCATTACTTTGAAAAAAAGAAAAAGGGTGATCTCCCCTACGTTTATTTAGGTGCCATTTTACTATTCTTTTCTTTCCTGGTTTTACAGATCGGCCATCATGTTGCTTTATTGTGGATCGGTATGACCTTGATGTCATTTGCAGAAGTGATCGCCTTCCCTTTTGCCAATTCATATGCACTCAACAGGAGTCATCGGGGACTCGTAGGACAATACATGGCTTTATTCAGCCTCTCTTTTTCCATCGGGCATATATTCGCACATAATGGCGGGTTTCAATTGATCCATCAATTCGGCTTTCCGATTACCTGGTGGTTCATGGCAATCATATGCTTGATCGTCGTATTTATGTTATATTGGTTAAAACAAAAAGAAAAGCATGGCACAGATCACTCTTAGAGAAAAACAAATTCAAACCAATGGAGAATTGCCCCTTGTCGGAACTATCGTCTCACAGTTCAGGTTAAAAAAACCAGATCTCAGCTGGATGGACAGTAGTGAAATGATCGGTGTAAAGTCGATCCTTAACATTTTTCCCAGTATTGACACTTCGACGTGTGCTACTTCTGTACGAGAATTCAACAAACGAGCAGCGCAATTGGAAGGCGTGAAAGTGTATTGTATCTCCAGAGATCTACCATTTGCTCAAAAAAGATTTTGTGGTGCTGAAGGGATCGAAAATGTGTTTACACTTTCTGATTATGT
>SBFR01000242.1 GCA_006227105.1 Bacteroidota bacterium | reverse complement strand
GATTACGAAATTGAGGGAAGGATCAGTGATATTGGATTGTTCTTTGTGATCCTGAAGACAAAAGATCATGAGCAGATCGTTATTCCCAACAGTGTATTTCTGACCAAAATGGTAAAGAAGAAAATACAGAGTTAGATTTATCTTAAAGAATAATTTGAATGACCGATAGAGCGTATTTAAAGAATCTGCGGATACCGTCAGCGCAGGATCCTTTACGGATAATGATGAGCTCATGTCTCGCAGGGATCACATGTGGCTGGGACGGAACAGCGAACGGAGAATATCCAACTGCATTAAAAATACTTTCTCACCCGACAGCGAAAATTGTAAAGTTTTGTCCTGAGGAATATTCATTCGGATCACCAAGAGAAATGTGCGATATTCACGGCGGAACAGGCTTTGACGTATTGGACGGGAAAGCCAGATTACTTACGGAAAGCGGTAAGGATTGGACAGAAGGAATTATAAAGGCGGCTGAAAAAATGCTGGAAATAGCGCGAAGGGAAGATGTTGAATTGGCGGTATTGATGGATATCAGCGCTGCATGTGGCAGCCAAGTGATCTATGATGGTAACCGATTCGCTGAAAATAAAATTTATCAGATCGGAGCAGGTGTAGCCGCGGCTCTTTTGATGCGAAATGGATTTAATGTGATCAGTCAGCGAGATCATGCCTCTCTTGAGATCCTTTACTCCAAACTTGATCCTGCTCACCAAATAGATAGTACGATGCTCGATCATCATGAAATTCCATGGTATATGGAGTATTTCGGTTTAAAGCAATAAATAAGAAAGCCATCCGGGAGGATGGCTTTCTTGATTGGATCAATTTTTCACAAAGGTTAGCAGGTCTGTTCCGCCATTTCCACCACTGACGTCTATCAATTCGAGTTTAGAACTTGAATGAGAGACTATATCCCAGTCATCGTTCAGATCTTCAAAATTATTCGTCAGATTAAAGTTGATGTTAAAATGAAGGTCGTCAAGATTGTCATCTTGGCTGTTGCTGTCAGAGACGCTCCATGTACCTGTAAACGTAGATGAACCATTTGATGCAGTCAAGGTTCCATCGTCTTTGAAGGTGAAGTTATACCCTGAAAAATTGACCGTTTCGTCAACTCCTGAATCAACAAAATTGCTGATCCTCCATGTCCCGGACGAAACTTCCTTTTCTATATTCTTCTTTTGTTTGACATCCTCTTTTTTGCAGGACATTAGCAGCAAGAACATGCTGCTTAGGATCAATACATACTTCGCCATAACCATTCTTTTATTTGTTCATATAAAGATACGGAAAAAGGATCTCAGATGAATAATCGATCCATTGAAATTAAAACAGGTTTCATTGAAAGCAGATTGAATTTCTAGTGTAAAACTTTAACATCTCCGTAACAATATCCTGTATTCGAATAGATTACCTTGGGCTCATGAAATTAATACTGTTTGTAATTTGTATGGTTGCAACCTTCAATGCTATGGGACAATATGGGGTACATCGCTATGATGTTGATTCGCTTCAGTATTTTCACCCAGATCAAGAGGTTTACGAATTTGATCTGGTTCCTGGTACACAGGGATTGTACTTTGATCAATACGTCTACGAGAAATATCCGATGGGAATCACATTAAAAGTCTATAATCGAACAAATGAATTAATTGTTCAGCATTATCGCGAACGAGATAAACACCTGATGTGGATCCGAATGGGAGGTAGCTGTTGTAATCGTTGCGATACAATCTATCCTGGCGAATATTTCATTTTGAAAGCTGGCTGGGCATCTTTTGGTTATGAACCCACGGGTCCATTTAGTACACCTATTGAGATACCTTTTGAACGGGGAGATAGTACGTATCATTGCATTATTCATACGTGGGGAGAAGTTTATCCGGTAGGGCATAAGATGATCAGGAAGCCTCCATCTGACAATGAAATAACTAAACCAGAAGAACAAAACACTATAGAAAAGCCAGAAGATTAAGTAATGAAAAGAATAGCTCATGTTTTAATGGCGTTTTTCCTTTGTCTGTCTATCTTTTCAACGGATGCACAATCCATCGATGGCATGTACGCTTCACCGGGCATGAACTTTATTACGATCAAGGATCACGAGTTGACAGTTGTTTACAGTCGATATGAGCTCTATGGCAGACCTAGTACCCTTTGTCAATATTTCTACAAGATCAAGTGGATCAACGAGACAACGATCAATTTAAAATTGAAACATGTTCATTTTTCCAATCGTCCGAAAATAGGGAACGGTGGGCCCAGAGCAAAGAGAAAGTCTTACAATCCACATTGGGATGGACTGTATCAATTAAATAAATTGGAAGATCATTTGGAATTGAAAAGTGTTGAGTCGGATAAAACAATAACTTTAACTCGTAAGGTTATTCAAGTAAATTAAAATCAACAATGGCTGATATCAAACGAAGCTGGGATCGATTAAATCAGGAGGATAAAGCAAAAATTAAAGAAGAGCTGATCTATTTTTTTGAATCTGAGAGAGGTGAGAAAATTGGAGTGATCGCTGCGGAGGAACTGCTCGATTTCTTTCTTCAATCGGCAGGAAGCAAGCTATACAATCAAGGGATCGAAGCTGCCAGAAAGGCAATGGAAAGTCGTTTTGAAGAAATGAAATATGATCTGGATGATCTGATCCAGGACTGAATTCAATGCGGCACATTTATTGACTGACAAGAAAAAAGACATCTATGATACGTGTAAACCTATTATACAACATACAATCCTACTTCCTCATCCTGGTTTTGTTCTTGTGCAGTACTTCTCTTAATGCGCAAAGTCCTAAGAAACTCTTAGCGAATGGGTTTTATGAAAAAGCATTTGTTGAGGCTGCTTCCAAGCAGAACAAAAAGGTCAAGTTGAAGGAAAAACACACCAGTGTTATTTATAAGAGTTACGAAAAGATCTATGATAAAGGAGTGACATTTATTGCTTCGAACGATTACGACTGGCAGCGAAATTACGATCAGCTGATGAGAGTAATTGCCTACCGTTCAAAAGTGAATCACCCTGGAGTTCTGGACAACTTGAAGAATATCCTGTACGATGAGAATGTGCTTGGAAACCTGATCGTGAAGTTCAATACAGAAAATGCGAAGGATCTTGAAACTGCCAATCAACGAGAACAGGAAGGGGAGTACTTCAAAGCACTGGATATCTACAATCGAATAAAATTGCGACAAACTCAGGCGCAGCCGATCACTACCTTCAAAGATCGCTTGGAGCTTATTGACACGGAAAAAAAGATCAACCAGGCCAATCAGAAAATAGGTGATCAGTACATCGCTGAAGCCAACAAATTATTGTACAACGGGACAAAGGATGATGCTAAAGACGCCATTGCCCTGATCAACAAAGCCAAGAGTTTTCGTCCATTGAGCAGAGAGGAAGAAGAAATGTTGACACTGGCCAATTTGATCCTTCGCGATTCATGGATGTTTGAGGCGAAAAACCTCATGCAAACCAGAACAAAGCGAAATGGACGTTTGGCCTACGATCTGATCAAGAAAACCAGATCGATCAAGGCACTCAATGCTGAGGAAGAAAAGTTGTTTCAAGATGCGAAGGAGCTGGGAATGACACGCGTGAAAGTCGTTGTGAACGGAAATCAGCCTATTCACACTTCCAAGACCTTGTCAGGAATCCTGAATAAAGACCCTTTTTCAGAATGGATCACGTACTATACGGATGAAACAACGGTCGGTATCGATTTTATAATGGAAGTGACAGAGCGTAAGCCTTTGGTTGTACTGGGTGATGTTCGCAAAAAGATTGAGCAAAAAACGAAAACGGTCGAATACTACGAAGAGCAGATCGATGCGAATGGAATTAAGATCAAAGTGAAGAAAACCAAGCAAGTTACCGCGATGGTTGCCATTTTAAGCAGAACAAAGAGTTCTTCGGTCGAATGGACAGTCAATTTGAAAGACCTTTCGAACGATCATGTAGTCTATACCGAAAAGAAAGCATCGGTTATTGAACGAACCAATCAATTTGCGAGTCTGGAAAGCGGTGATGTCTCTGCAATGCCTGATAATATAGAATCGGAAGTCTCACTTGATTCTCAGCCTTTCCCAGAGGATAAGGAAATGGCAGACCTTGCCAATCAACTGTACTTGAAAGAGTTTAAAATCTTCTTTAAGGGTAAAGAAGACCATTTGCGAAATATTGATCAGGTTCAGAAGTGAGTCAAAACAATTCAACAGGAATAAAAATGAAAAATGCTTTAATCATCGTCATGTGGATGATGCTAATGGTGTCTTGTAAAACGTCAGAATTAGTCAATGATCAACCGAACAAGGAGAATTACACCCTCGAAAATCTAAGCATTGGTGAAAATGGATTGGAAGGTAATATTGTGATCGAAGTTTTTGATGAGAACATGTCTCCAATAAGACAATACAGGACGATTATTCGTGAAAATGGAAAAGAAGTGTTTGACGTGCCACCACAGGGGCATCGATCAACTTTTTTTACGGATGGAAAAAACATCACGATAGAAATCCAGAAAGCAGGTTTTAAAACTATAAAAACTAAAGCCTTTGAGACGGATGAAGAAATGGAGATGGCCAGCTTCATTCAAATAAAACTGATCAAGGAATAAAAAAAGAAATACTTCATGTTAAAAGTGTTCCTCATGTCCTCGTTATGTCTGTTGGCAAATCTGACATTTGCACAGCAAGACCAGATCGATCTATTGATCGATTCATTGATACGTAAACATCAAGTCAGAGAATTCAGAGTTGATGTTCGTCAGATCAATAACTTTTCAGACACCACTTACTGGCTGGAATCAAAGTTTTATGATACCAGAGGAAACATGATCGAAAAAGTATCACCCGGATTCAAGGGGAAGTTTGACCGACACTCTTTTGTATATGATTCCTTGAACAGAAGGATCCGTTATCGAAATTATGACCGGGAAGATACAACCGTCTTTTATGGAGAAACCCGTTGGACCTATGAAGATTCCATGCACTACCGGAAAGAGAATTATTATGACAATGAGCTCGAATCCTACACGGATTATACGTACAAAGTAGCGGAGGATACGTTTTGGGTCATTGAGGATGAATACAGACTGAAGTACAAGAAACAAGAGCACATGGTTTC
>SBFR01000031.1 GCA_006227105.1 Bacteroidota bacterium | reverse complement strand
AGATTCGTTTTAACAATGTTTCCTTGCTGATCCACTAATACGGTAAATGGAATGCCTTTAACTCCATAGATCTGTGGAACTTTACTTGCCCAATGCCCTAGGTCACTCACATGATTCGGCCAGATCAATCCATCTTTTTCAATTGCCATCTTCCAGGCATTAAGATCACGATCCAATGAAACACTCATCACAGTAAATCCTGCATCTTTGTATTTATTATAACTCGCTACTACATTCGGATTTTCCTTTCGACAAGGTCCACACCAGGATGCCCAAAAATCGATCAACACCACTTTCCCTTTTAAGTCAGAAAGTTTCATTGTTGTCTTTCTATCCAGCATCAATTCTTCAAAATCAGGTGCGGGCTTTCCAGGTGCCAGTAAATTATCAGCTTCCCTTTTCATTTTCGCTTGTTCAAACTGTCTATAAGTCTCTCTTACTGCAGGCGATAATGGGAAAGATGCATTCAATTGATTCACAATTGACTCATAAGTGGCAAAATCATTTTCTCTGTCCAAAAGGCTGATCACAGGAATCAAGGCAGGAGAATTTTGATTATTTGCGATAAAGCGCTGTAATGCAGACTGGAAGTTGTAATAATCGTTGGTCATCGCGCTACTGATCTCATCCTTCTTTTCTGGAAAACGACGCATTTGAGTCATAGCAGAGTCACGTTTCACATTGTAAAGCGTCATCTCCTTTATAAACTCATTCATGTTGGCACTTTCATCAGAACCCACTATATTACAAAAATTGAAAATGTCATTACCGTCTCCGTACAGCTTAATGTCTGCACCATCTTTCATGATCAGATTAATGTGTGTACCTCCTACTCTGATCACGTAATAATCTGGGTAAGGAAGCTTTGCATCCTTTAATGAAAAATCTCCTCCTTTTTTCAAGGGGATCTTGTAATAATCGTGGTAACCGTTAGCTCCGAAATACTGAGACAACATGATCGTATCTTCCTTCGTATTGAAAATATTTCCAGACACACTCACCGAAATCTCTTGAGCTACAAGGCTTAAGGAAAGAAAGAAAGTAAATAGTAAAGTCAATTTTTTCATAGTTCTTTTTTATTTGCCGAACAGTTCAACCAATTTCTGTTCCAAAGTTGGTCCTCTTAATCCGGTCGCAATAATTTTCCCCTCTTTATCGATCAGAACGGTATGAGGTATTCCGTTAAAACCGTACAAAGCAGGCATTGAAGAATTCCATCCTAACAAATCACTGACATGATTAGGCCACTCCAAGCCGTCAGCCCCAATCGCAGCTTTCCACGCCTGTGCATCCTGATCCAATGAAACAGAGAAGATTGTGAATCCTTTGTCCTTGTATTTTTTATACAGTCTTACCACATTCGGATTTTCCTTTCTACAAGGTCCACACCAGGATGCCCAGAAATCAATTAAAACGTACTTACCTCTTAAGGAAGATAGCTTCAATGTAATTCCCATTGGGTTCTTAAGAGCAATCTCAGGAGCCGTTTTTCCTCCGCTTGCACTGTTCTGATATTCCTGGTATGCCATTTCGATCTGATACACCTGATTATCCATAGCTGCAGCAATAGGGTTCCCCTCGTATTTCTGCAAATATTCTTCTGCAACCACCTTTAACACATCCAAGTATTCCGGATTCCAGTATTTAAATCCTGATGTAGGAGACAAGGACGTCGATAATACAATATTGAACGGATTCCCTGGATCCTTTGTCATTTCTTTTGCGCAAAACTCATCAATAGGTTTTCTGAGCTCAGCATATTTTTCCATCATTTCGTCCTGGGACATTTGATTCTGCATTGCAGACAGACTTTGTTGAGCTTCTGCAAACGTTGCAAACATCTCCAGATATCTGTTCATCACAGGAGACCAGCTGGTATTCGAAACATTTGGTTTAACTGTAAATTCATTAAATGTCGAATTGATCTTGACATGGTCTTCCGGAACTAAAGTCAAAGGGATGGCTTTATCCTGTGCCTCACCCACCCTCAACTGGTAAAGTCCCATTCCAGGGATGTTTCCTTTCAATTCAAAATTTCCTTTGGCATCCGTTTTTCCTGTCGCTACTTGAATTGCGCCGTTTTGACTGAGCGCCTCAACATAAAGAGTCGTGTTCGAAGCTCCTTCGATCAACCCGCTCACCTTAAAATTGTCTTCAAGGTCCTCGTTTTCAACCTCATTTGGATCTGTTCCACAAGAGATGAGTATAACAGGTAAAATCAGTAATAACCAAAGTTTTTTCATTCTTCTAGTTTTTTACGAAGTAATGCATTTGAAGCCTTAGGATCTGCTTTACCCTGTGAGACCTTCATCAGCTGGCCCATGAAAAATCCGACCAATTGCTTTTCGCCATTTCTATAACGTTCTACCTCCGATGGATGTTGCCTTATCACTTCGTTAATGTATTCTAAAATTGAGTCTTCGTTGGATTCCTGAATCAAATTAAACTCTTCTGCTATCTTAATTGGTTCTTTCTCAAGCTCCTTAAGCATCACTGGGAAGATCTTCTGAGAGGCAACAGATGTGCTCACTTTACCTTCATCAATGATCTTTATTAACTCAGCGATCATCTTGGGCTTTACCTGGAAATCTTCGATCTCCACTCCGAATTCATTCAGGTAAGACTTCACATCCCCCATCATCCAGTTGGCTGCTGCCTTGTAATTAGCAGTAACTTTGATCAGGTCTTCATAATACAATGCGATCCCCTTATTTTCTGTCAGGTTATAAGCGTCATAGGAAGAAAGTCCAAGCTCCTGAGTATATTTTAGGAACAACTCACGCGGCAAAGCCGGCATCATTGCATGCACCTTGTTGATCTGTTCATCACTGATCTTTAATGGCTGCAGATCCGGTTCAGGAAAATAGCGATAATCATTTGCTGCTTCCTTGGTTCTCATTGAGATCGTAATGCCTTTCAAAGCGTCAAATGACCTTGTTTCCTGTGTCAATTTTTCACCTTTTTCGATCGCTTCGATCTGTCTGGAAATCTCAAATTCAATAGCTCTCTGGACATTTCGGATCGAGTTCATGTTCTTCACCTCCACCTTCGTTCCAAATTCACTAACCCCCTTTAAACGTACAGATATATTGGCATCACATCGTAATGAACCTTCCTCCATATTCCCATCACAGATATCAAGGTATCTGACAAGCTTGCGGACTTCTGAAACATAATTATATGCTTCTTGTGAGCTTCTGATGTCTGGTTCAGATACGATCTCCAATAAAGGTACACCTGCCCTGTTCAAATCAACAAGTGTATCGTAAACATCAACGTCGTGAATGCTCTTTCCAGCATCCTCTTCCATATGAATACGCGTCAAATGGATCTCTTTATCTTCTCCATTTTCGGTTTTGATATGAATCGATCCTCCAGTACAGATGGGAGTGGTATCTTGAGTGATCTGATATCCTTTTGGCAGATCGGGATAGAAATAATTCTTTCGAGCAAAATGCTGTTCTCTCGCAATAGTACATCCACATGCCAAACCAAGTTTAATTGCATATTCAACAGTCTTTTTATTCATCCTCGGTAAAGTACCCGGATGTCCAAGACTGATGACACTCACATTGGAATTTGGATGTGACCCATACTCATTCAAATCGGAAGAATAAGCTTTAGATCGGGTCAGCATTTGAGCGTGAACCTCTAATCCAATTACTGCTTCGTATTTCGATCGTATTTCTTCGTTCATCTTAGATTCTAGCGATAAGTTCACGCATGATCAATGTCATTTTTGGCTCTTGTCTGCTGGCAACCTCGATCACATCCTGAACACTCACCTCTTTGATCTTTCCAGGAACGCCCAAGTCAGTAATAATTGAGATCGCAAAACAAGGCATTGACATATGTCTTGCTACGATCACTTCAGGCACAGTAGACATACCTACGGCATCTGCTCCAATTGCTCTTACATATGAATACTCCGCTGGAGTCTCCAGTGTTGGCCCAGTCAATCCCGCATATGAACCTACAGAAACCTTGATGTTATTTTCAGCGGCGATCTTTTGAGCCAACGCGATCATTTCCGGATCATAAGGAACACTCATATCTGGGAATCTTGGACCCAATTCATCAATATTTTTACCGATCAGCGGATGAGCAGGGAATAAATTGATATGATCATTCATGATCATGATCTCTCCAACTTCAAAATCAGGATTCACACCTCCAGACGCATTGGAAACGAATAAACGCTGAATTCCCATTAACTTCATTACTCTTACCGGAAAAGTAACTTGTTGCATGTTATACCCTTCATAGTAATGGAATCTGCCTTGCATTGCCATTACCTTCTTTCCTCCAAGCTCACCAAAGATCAATTTCCCTGAATGGGATTCAACTGTGGATACCGGAAAATGAGGAATCTGATCATACGGGATCTCATCGATCACATTGATCTCTTTTACCAAACCTCCTAATCCTGTTCCCAGAATAATTCCAATGGTAGGTTCAACACTAGTTTTTGACTTAATGAACGCTACTGATTCTTTAAATTGTTCCAACATACGCTGACAATCGATTTTTAAAATTTATTTCATCATTGATCTCAACTGAGATCGGCACATAATACCATGGGTAATTCAAAATCCCATATTCTTCGGCTTTTGACATCAAACGAACATGATCTTTTTCAGTCGTAAAAATGACCGTTGAGCCGGGTGCAAAGTTACCAATTTTTTGATGAATCTTCTCTATATCTGCTGCATTGAACTCATGATGATCACTAAATCGGTAATGGTCTACAGAATATGTTTTTTCCAAATAGCTCAACAGTGGCTCAGGATTAGCAATACCTGTCACCAAAATGGCATTTGTAGGCATATTTTCCATTGGCTTTCCAAATGCGATGGGTTGGTCATATTCGATCGAAGAATAATACTTGTCCGACCCATCCAGCTTTTCAAGAAGGGAATTTGCCAAACTCACTTCGTCTTTCTTAACTTTCGTTAGCACAACCATTTGAGCACGTTTCGCACCATAACGTCCTTCCCTTAAATTTCCAACTGGCAGCAAGAAATCCTTAAAAAATGGCGAAGAAAATGAAGTCAGCAAAATAGTGAACCCAGCTTTAACCCATCGGTGCTGATAGGCATCATCCAGAATGATCAAGTCCGTATGTGGATATTCTTCGAGTATTTTCTTAACTCCTG
>SBFR01000179.1 GCA_006227105.1 Bacteroidota bacterium | reverse complement strand
GTTGTCTTCGACAATTGATCGGGATGGAAGATCAGGGATTCCTGTGCAAAGTACATGTATCCACAGATAATTAGATAGATGGATGCCGAAATGGATAAAATCCAGATACTTATTTTCTTCAATTTTTTCATAGGGAATTCTGTGCTCAAATTTACATAAATGAACTTAACGCAGTACCTTTACATCAATGGAGTTGAAGAGGTTAATAGCGAACCAACCAAAACCATTTGTCATCGCAGGACCATGCAGTGCAGAATCCAAAGAGCAAATGATTGCAACCGCAAAAGAAATTGCGGAAAAGGCTGCTGTGAGTGTGCTGAGAGCAGGGATCTGGAAGCCAAGAACACGTCCGGATTCATTTGAAGGAATAGGGGAAGAGGCACTTCCATGGTTGGTGGAAGCTGGGAAGATCACAGGTCTACCGGTCACGACAGAAGTGGCAAATAAGGATCATGTAGAAAAAGCATTATCTGCCGGAGTAGATATTTTATGGATCGGCGCGAGAACAACTGTGAATCCATTTGCGGTTCAGGAAATTGCGGATGCTTTGCAAGGAGTACATATTCCGGTAATGATCAAGAATCCGGTTAATCCGGATCTGGAGTTGTGGATCGGGGCTTTTGAACGATTGGAAAAAGCAGGGATCACTGATTTGGTTGCAATCCACAGGGGGTTTTCATTCTACAATCATCCCAAATATCGAAATGTGCCCAATTGGGAAATTCCTATCGCTTTCAGAGAGAGGAATAGTCAAATTCCAATGATCTGTGATCCCAGTCATATTACAGGAAACAGAGGGATGGTAGCAGAAGTTGCTCAAAAAGCACTGGATCTGAATTTTGACGGACTCATGATAGAGACTCACCTTGATCCGGATCATGCGCTTTCTGATCCGGCTCAGCAAGTAACACCCAATAGCCTGAAGTATTTACTTGATTCTCTGATATTGAGAACGAGTAATGTTCCTGTAAATGCGAGAGATTTTCTGATCGAGATGAGGGACAAAATTGAAGTGATCGATGATCGGATCTTCGAATTATTGACAGCAAGGATGGCATTGAGTGAAGAGGTTGGGCAATTTAAAAAAGAGAATAAGATCACCGTTTTGCAGCAAGAACATTGGGCACATTTGATCCAGAATAGGTTGTCAAAGGCACAGGATATTAACTTGACTCAAATATTCATCCGCCAGATCATGGATGCTATTCATCAGGAATCCATTCGTCATCAGGTGAAGATTATGAACAAATGAGAGTTAGGCGGGAGAATTATCAGGGAACTATTCATGTCCCGGCATCTAAGAGTGACGCTCAACGGGCTTTGATTGCCGGAGCATTGGCAGGGAATTCTACCATTCGAAATATTGGAAAAAGCGAAGATGTACTCAATTTGATTGATGCATTAAGATCATTAGGTGCTGGAATTGATCTTTCTCATGGATCAGCATTGATCTCAAAACCCTTGGTGGCTCCGTTTTCAGGAAGAGTAATTCCCGGTGAAAGTGGATTGGCAAGTCGATTGTTGATCGCGATCCTTGCGACAAATGCCCGAGATGTTGTTCTTGACGGAAAAGGATCTTTGCGGACGAGAAAAGTAGACGTCTACAGTGAATTGTTTCCCGAATTAGGCGTTCAAATTGAAACTACGAATGCAAGTGTGCCTGTCCGTTTGAATGGTAAGTTATCCGGAGGGGAAATGATCGTGGATGGTAGTCACGGCTCTCAATATATTTCCGGTTTACTTATGGCTCTTCCACTTTGCGAGAAGGATTCAATACTAAAGGTGGAAAATCTCAAGAGTAGACCCTATGTACTCATGACCATAAATACACTGAAAGAATTTGGTATTTCTGTCAAAGTAATGGCGAATGATACATTTGAAATAAAAGGAAATCAAAAGTACCAAGCTACTGATTACCTCGTTGAAGGAGATTGGAGCGCTTCATCTTATTGGATCGTTGCATCCGCATTAGGATATAACCTTCAGATTAAAGGTCTAGCTTTAAATAGTCTCCAAGCGGACAAAATGATACTGGATGTGTTGCTGGCATCAGGATGCAAAATAAAAAATGAGAATGATGGAATGAAGGTGGAGGGTAGTAATTTGCATCCATTTGAATTCGAAGCATCGCATTGCCCAGATCTATTCCCTGCTATGGTAACATTAGCTGCATTCATTCCGGGGACAAGTAAAATTAAGGGGACAAACCGACTTTATAACAAAGAAAGTAACCGTGCCGAGTCGCTCATCAGTGAATTTTCAAAGCTTGGATTGAACATTTATGAAGAAGACAACTCGTTGATCATCGAAGGGATGAGTCAATTGAATTCTGCCCAAATTGATCCACACGGAGACCACCGAATTGCGATGAGCTTGGCTATTGCAGGTATGTTCATTGAGGATGGTGTCTCGATCGGTCATCCTGAAGTAGTCGCAAAAAGTTATCCTGATTTTTGGCAGGATCTAAACAGTTTGAAAGAATAATTTAGTTGAAATGTAACCTTGACTATGTTCTTCGTTATCCTTTTCAAAACTAGATTATGAAAACTACTTATTTCTCAATTGCACTATTATTAGGTGCACTGCTACTGTTCTCCGCAAAGATCGAAAAAGACAAGAGTGATCTTAAAAAGATCCTTACGAAATCATTTGTATATGTTCCTTCTGGAAATGCAATAGTTGGCGAAGACACTGTTGCGGTGAATGGATTTTATATCTATCACAAAGAAGTGACAAACATTGATTACAAAGAATTTCTGTCGGATCTGAAGAAAGAAGGGGATCTAGAGAAATTAAAAATTGCAATGATCGATTCAGTCCGATGGAATGGAAAAAATCAGTTGAATGAAAAATACGTACAATTTTACCATACTCATCCAGCATACAATGAATATCCCGTCGTGAACATTTCATACGAAGCAGTTCAGCTGTATTGTGAGTGGATCGGTAAAAAATATGAGGTGATGCACGGTCGAAAGCTTAAGTTTAGATTGATGGAAAAAGCGGAGTACATCCGTGCTGCAAGAGGAGATTCACAAAGTACGTATTCCTGGGGTACACATTATCTGAGAAATCAAAAAGGACAAGCGATGTGCAATCACACCCAACTGACAGGTGAACACATTCATCGAGATCAGGAAACAAATGCCTACCAGATCAAAGTTGCACGAATGGATCATAACACGTTCATGGATGTTCTTGCTCCTTCGAAATCCTATTGGCCAAATCAATTTGAACTGTACAACATGAATGGGAATGTTGCAGAAATGATCGCAGAAAAAGGTATTGCTATGGGTGGCTCATGGAAAGATCCTGGATATGATGTAAGAGTAGAATCTGAAAGAACATATACAGACCCATCTCCTACTGTGGGATTCCGATTCGTAGTGACTCCTGTTGATAACTGAGGAAAAAAGTGCTTCGCGAAAGCGGAAATGGCATTGTATCTTTGAGGAAAATCGAATAAAATGACATTAAAAGATACGATAGGAGCTGTTGAAGAATTTCATGAAGCATTTGGAATTGGAAACAACTATTCACCAACTGCGGATCTTAGTGAGGCAGATGTTCTTCTTCGTTATAAATTGATGCGAGAAGAGAATGAAGAATATCTTGAAGCAGCTCAGAAAGGTGATTTGGTTGAAGTCGCTGATGCCTTGGGAGATATGCTCTATATTCTTTGTGGTACCATTTTAAAACACGGACTTCAGGATAAGATCGAAGAGGTTTTCCAAGAGATCCAGAGATCAAATATGAGTAAACTTGATGAGAACGGAAAGCCGATCTATCGTGAAGATGGTAAGGTATTGAAGTCTTCACTTTATTTTAAGCCGGACATTCAATCGATCCTAGATAAGTAATGAAGCAATTTAATCTGAGGGTATACGGATTGTTGATGAATGATCTCGATGAGGTGCTTGTATCCGATGAATGCAGAAATGGTTATTCATTTACCAAATTTCCGGGTGGAGGTGTTGAATTTGGGGAAGGCATCAAGCATGCACTACAACGTGAATTTATGGAAGAGCTCAACATTGAAATTAAAGTAGGTGAATTGTTTTATTTCAATGAATTTTATCAGGCATCTGCCTTTAATTCAGACCATCAGATCTTTAGCTTCTATTATCTTGTTAGCTCTGACTCGATCGATCAGATCGAGCATGGCAAGCATAATGTACCTTTAACCGAAGACGGTGAAAAGCATCGTTGGATCAGTAAATCGGATCTGGATGAAGAGCTGTTCAACTTTCCGATCGATAAGATCGTTTCCAAACATTTAAAAGAAAGAGGTTAATCTTCAATCGTTTCGTAAACAGGAAGGAATTCTTCAATAAATTCCTCAATACGCGTGTCACTAAAACTGTAGGATAGAAGCACGCGTCTGCAATTAGGTAGGCTTTCAGTGATTCTTGAGATCTGCATTTTTTTTCCTGCTCGCATGATCTCTAAAGCACCGAAAAGGACAAAAAGGTTTACTTTTCCAATGTTAAATCCATTCTGGATATATAGATCAAAAAGACGTTGAGGCGTACCAATAATGATCTCCGTTCCATCAAACAGATCATTTCTTTGTTGCAACATGTTACCCTTCTCAACAACAAGATCAACTGTCAGGTCAAATTTTCGGGTAAAGTTCTCCAGTCTTGCATGAAAATTTCTGGCAGTTTCATCATCTTTTACAATGATTATTGCTCGTGGAGAACCCTCTCCAGGTTCTGGGATCAACTGCAACAACGCTGTACTGATCACTGAAAACATTTCTTGTTCGTCCTGATCTTCGATCAGTAGATTTTTTCCTCCTCGGATCGCTTTGTAGATCCTAAGGTGCATTTCATTTTCTGGATCGAATCCCAAATCACCTAAAATAGGGATCAATTCTTCCCTGATCTTTAATTTACTCATTGCAATTTCTCGTTGTTCTTGTGTCGGTTGTGATCACGGTTCGTTTTCTTTTCCAGATTCTTTTTGAGTGCCTCTTCAAGGTCAATACCTGTCTGATTTGCAATACAGATCAGAACAAAAAGTACGTCGGCCAGCTCATCTCCAAGATCTTTGTTCTTGTCCGATTCCTTTTCACTTTGTTCTCCATATCGTCGTGCCATGATCCTGGCGACTTCGCCTACTTCTTCCATTAGGATCGCCGTATTGGTCATCTCATCAAAGTATCTTACTCCATAAGTTTTGATCCACTGATCAATGATCGCTTGTGCTTCCG
Organism: Bacteroidota bacterium; assembly: GCA_006227105.1. Taxonomy (GTDB): domain Bacteria; phylum Bacteroidota; class Bacteroidia; order Flavobacteriales_D; family Crocinitomicaceae; genus M0103. Next base: position 8,400 of record SBFR01000179.1, on the reverse strand, counting down.
AAACTTTCATTATTCTCTGTTTTTTGAATCGATCAGGATGGTAACCGGACCATCATTGATCAGTGACACTTTCATATCGGCACCGAAAATTCCTTCTTCAACCTTGAGTGCACTAACGGCTTTTAGTTCCATGATGAATTTTTCATACAGTGGAATCGCCGTTTCAGGTCTTGCTGCTTTAATATAGCTTGGTCGATTTCCTTTCTTCGTCGAGGCGTGCAATGTAAATTGACTGATGACAAGGAACTCGCCCTTTATCTCCTGAATGGATAAATTCATTTTCCCATTCTCATCAGAAAAGATGCGAACCTGTGAGATCTTTTGAACCAACCATTCTATATCCTGAATGGAATCTTCTTCTTCGATTCCAAGCAGGATCAGGATCCCTTGACCGATCTTCCCTTTGATCTTTTGATCAATGGTTACACTGGCTTCACTCACACGCTGCAGTACAACTCTCATCCGTAAATGTTTTTTCTGTGCACTTCGCTTTCATCCTCTGTCATCAGTTGTAGATACGTTTTGTATCTGCTTTGTTCGATGCTTCCATTTTCGATCGCCTCTTTAACGGCGCATTTCGGCTCGTTGATGTGCAAGCAGTTGTGGAACTTACACTCACCGATCAACGATCTCATTTCAGGGAAATAATGCGAGATATATTCTTTCTCCAGATCTACGATCCCGAAGGCTCTGATACCTGGTGTATCAATAATATAACCACCAGACGATAGCTTATGCATCTCGGCGAAAGTGGTTGTATGCTGTCCTTGTAAATGTGCTTGAGAGATCTCCCCGGTTCGTAGGTCTAATTCAGGATCGATCGAATTGACAAGTGTGCTTTTTCCGACACCACTGTGGCCAGAAATAATGACCTGTTTGCCATCGATCTCTTTTTTCAAAAATGCAACGGTTTCCGGATCTTCAGCTTTGATCTTGAAGCAGGGATACCCGATCGTTTCGTACATTTTTGACAATCGTTCGATCTCTTCCAGTTCTTTCTCGTTATACAGATCGACTTTATTGAACAGTATGGTGACCGGTATTCTGAATGATTCTGCTGCCACCAGGAAACGGTCGATAAATGCAAGTTGAGTTACGGGTGAGCGCAAAGTAACTATGAGATATGCTCGGTCCACATTTGCAGCCAATATCTGCATTTGCTTACTGAGATTCGTAGATTTCCGAACGATGTAGTTGGTTCTCGGTTCGAAATCGCTGATGACCATTTTTCCTTCTTCGTCGCGATCATTCTCAAGGATGACAGTGTCTCCTACAGCGATCGGATTCGTCGTTTTCAACCCTTCCAGGCGCAATCTGCCTCGGATACGACAATTCACGACGGTACCATCCGGTAATTCCACGGTGTACCATTTTCCTGTCGATTTCCTTACTTTTCCTGTTTTCGGCATGATGACAAAGATAGTTGTTTCATTTGAGCCTTATTTTGTTTTTTAGATTGATTGAACTGCAACTTCTGATGACTGGACGAAAGCCAATTCAACCAATAATTACCTATCTTCGCAATTCAAATTATCAGACATGTCAATTGAGGTAAAGAACCTTTTTAAATATTACGGAGAACAGGCTGCTGTGCGTGATGTTTCTTTTTCTGTCAAAAAGGGAGAGATCCTGGGATTTCTTGGACCTAATGGAGCAGGTAAATCTACTACCATGAAGGTGATCACCGGATTCATTTCAGCATCTTCAGGAGAGGTAAAGGTTTGTGGAGTTTCAGTTGAAGAAGATTCTTTGAGAACCAGGGAATTGATCGGTTACTTACCTGAACATAATCCGCTTTACACGGATATGTACGTGAAAGAATATTTGGAGTTTGTCGGGCAGATCTATCATGTTAAGAATTTGAAAAAAAGAGTTGCCGAAATGATCAAATCTGTCGGACTAGAAGTTGAGCAGAATAAGAGAATTGGTGAACTTTCAAAAGGATATCGTCAACGTGTAGGATTAGCTGCAGCGATCATTCATGATCCGGAGGTATTGATCCTTGATGAACCTACGTCCGGTCTCGATCCAAATCAGTTGGTTGAGATCCGTGAATTGATCAAGGAGATTGGTAAATCGAAGACAGTCATGCTGTCAACTCATATTATGCAGGAAGTAGAAGCAATCTGCGACCGTGTTATCATAATTAATAAAGGTCAGCTTGTTGCAGATAACACAGCGTTTGAGCTTCAGCACGACCTTACACATCAAACGGTGTACACGGAATTTGAAGGAAATGTTTCGAAAGGTCTTTTGAACAAAATTCCTCACGTAAGAAAGGTAGAGAAAGTAGGAGAGGGATGGTTACTTGAGACTACAGATGATGTGGATTTGAGAAAGGAAATCTCGCGTTTCGCACAGCAAAATAACTTACTCGTTCTCACCCTGAAAGCGGAAGAAAAGTCTCTAGAAGAAGTATTTAAACAATTAACGAAGTAACAAACTATGCCAGCAAATTTCATCGCTGAATTGCAATGGAGAGGTATGATCCATGATATCATGCCTGGAACGGAAGAAGCATTGAATAAAAAAGTATCATCTGGATATATTGGATTTGACCCTACCGCAGATTCTCTGCATGTAGGTCACCTTGTTCAGATCATGACGCTTGTTCATTTTCAGCGTGCAGGACATAAACCTTTTGCTTTGGTTGGCGGAGCAACAGGAATGGTAGGAGATCCTTCAGGGAAATCCCAGGAAAGAAATTTATTGGATGCAGAAACATTGCAGCACAATGTAGATTGCGTTCAAAAGCAACTTGAGAAATTCCTCGATTTTAACTGTGGTGACAATTCGGCTGAAATGGTCAACAATTACGACTGGTTCCAAAACATGACATTCCTGGACTTTATCAGAGATGTGGGGAAACACATTTCGGTGAATTACATGATGGCGAAGGACTCGGTAAAGAAACGACTTGAAACGGGAATGTCCTTTACAGAATTTTCGTACCAGTTAGTTCAAGGTTATGATTTTTATTACCTGAATCAGCATAAGAATTGCATCATACAGCTGGGCGGTTCTGATCAGTGGGGAAACATTGTGACCGGAACAGAATTGATCAGAAGAAAATCAGGAGGTGAAGCATATGCTGTTACGACACCGTTGATCAAAAAAGCTGACGGAACAAAATTCGGGAAAACTGAAGGAGGAAGTGTTTGGTTGGATCCGGAAAGGACTTCACCATATGAATTTTACCAGTTCTGGTTCAATTCGAGCGATGCCGATTCAGGAAATTACATCAGGATCTTTACCTTAAAGTCTAAAGAGGAAATTGAAGAATTGGAACGTCAGCATGCTGAAGCGCCACATTTAAGAATATTACAAAAAGCGATCGCTGAGGATATCACCATTCGAGTACATGGTGAGGAAGCCTTAAGAACTGCAATTGCTGCTTCGAATATACTATTCGGTAAATCTACTGCTGATGACCTACGCTCTTTATCAGAGAAAGATTTTTTCAGTGTGTTTACAGGTGTTCCTCAGGCTACAATTACACGTGAAGATTTTGGTACTGAATTGTCTATTATCGATGCGTTGGCCTCAAAAACTGGTTTTCTTTCTTCAAATGGAGAGGCAAGAAGAGAGTTGAAAGCGAATGCCATTGCCGTAAACAAAGAGAAAGTAGGTGAATCGTTCATGTTGACAAAGGAACATTTGATCAACGATCGTTACATCTTGCTTAGTAAGGGTAAAAAGAACAACTACATCCTTATTCTGGAGTAGGAATTTCAATCAATAATGGTTAATTTGCTCTTGAATTAACGTGACCATTATGAAATTGATATCTACTGCTATCGCCCTGAATACTATTCTATTATGTTTCGCTCAGGCGCCAACTTGGTCGAGTGATGTTGCCAAGATCATCTATGGGAATTGTACGACTTGTCATCGTCCGGGAGGTATAGGTCCATTCTCTTTGCAAACGTACGATGAGGTTAGTGCCATGGCAAATTGGGTACAACAGGCAATTGAACAAAGAGATATGCCACCTTGGACACCCGATCACACGTACAAGAACTATGTGCATGAGAGAGTAGTCTCCGATGCAGATATCACGACTTTTCAAAATTGGGTTGCAGCGGGTACTCCTTCAGGAGATCTTCGTTTTGCACCTCCTGTTCCAATTTATCCTTCGGGTTCTCAGTTAGGGACAGCAAATCTCAATCTATCCATTGGATCATACATGGTATCAGGAAATGGTGATGTTTATCGCAATTTCGAAATACCAAGTGGTTTAAGTCAAGCTGAATATGCAACGGCGATTGAAGTGTTACCAGGTAATTCTTCAATAGTTCACCATGTGTTGGTTTTTACAGATTCTACAGCTAATCCAATTAATCCGAATAGCATAGGAGGTACAGGTTCATCAGCTTCTCAGTTGCTTTACAGTTGGGTGCCCGGTGCAGCTCCTTACTTTAGCCCTGAAGGAACGGGATTCAGACTACCGGCCAACACCAGAATCATTTTACAAATACATTATGCTCCCGGTAGTGCCGGACAAACGGATAACACAGAGATCAACTTTAAAACGTCAACTACACCGCTGAGGAAGATTACTGTTTCGCCTGTCCTTAACCAAACTAATCTTGAAAATGGTCCTTTGGTGATTCCTGCTAATACCATTCAGTCGTTCACAGAGTCGGTTACAATTCCGGCGAAATTCACTGCGTTATACATTTTTCCTCACATGCATTTGTTGGCCAGAAACGTTATTTCATATGGCCTCAAACCTGTAACTGGAGATACCATTCGATTTGTAAAGATCGATGACTGGGACTTTCACTGGCAGGATAATTTTGCTTTTGCCAATTCAGTGGTTTTGCCTGTTGGAACAACACTTAAGGCGACAGCGACCTACGATAATACCTCTTCGAATCCTGAAAATCCTAACGTTCCTCCTCAAACTGTGACCCTCGGAGAAGGAACAGGAGATGAAATGATGTTGATGTTTTTTGCTTACATGCCCTTCTTGCCGGGAGACGAAAATTTGATCATGGATAAAAGGGTGATCCCAAAAGGAGCAACCACCTTTTGTGAAGGGCAATCAGTTGAGTTAACTACAATAAAAGGTGAAGGATATACTTATCAATGGAAAAAAGATGGTGTTGATCTTCCTGGAGAAATCAACTATTCGCTAGTAGCGACTTCTTCCGGATCGTATTCAGTGGAGATAACGCTAGGACAAAATGTTGCATTGTCGGATCCAGTTTCGGTGACTGTGAACCCAACTCCAATTGCTCAGATCGTTCCTCCAGGTAACACAGATATTCCGTTAGGAGGAACCATTGATTTGAGTGCCGTTCAAGGAACAGGGTATCTGTATCAGTGGTATTTGAATGGGTATGCAGTACCAGGTTGGACCAATCCTGACTTGACCACTGAATATAATGGAGAATACGTTTTGGAGGTCTTTAGTGGAGGCTGTTATCAAATTTCCGAGACTTTGACATTAACAGGTGGAATTGCTGCTCTTGAAGAATTATCAAACACCATCAGAATTTTCCCGAATCCTTCTAAAGATATTTTTACCATTGAATGCAATATGACTGATGCCACAGTAATTCGTATTGAAGATATTACGGGTTCTGAAATACGAAAATTTGATTTCAATGGAACATCAATAGCGATAGATCTTCGAGATCAATCGGAAGGAGTCTATTTTGTCGAGATAATTGGTGATGGTCATAAAATACTTGAGCGTAGAAAGATCATTAAGGTGGACTAATTCAGCTTCTTTTTGTACTCAAATTGAATCCAAAGAAAACCATCGCAGATAAAACTGCAAGTAAGGTTATTGGAGGCATAAATAAAGGCCATTTACTCAATGATCCCCATCCAGAATAACCTAATAGAAATGGATGTAATATGTTGACTAGGTATCCCAACTTGGCGATTTTAAACATTTTGGCGGTTGAGGGAAGGTCCTTTAGGGTGGCTACAAGGGGAAAAAGATAGATCAAGAACGATAAAGCACCACTGACGATAAAGCTGTAGAACATGAAATCTTCTGATTCAAGCTTTTTCCAGATAAGTAGATTTCCATCGTATAGTAAGCAAAAGCTAACGATGATATGAACACCACTGAAGCTGAATCCATAAATTCCAGCGATTCTTTTTGTCAATCGCATCCTTTCAATTAAGGTCGCCGGTAGTAGACTTAAGCCAATACATGTAAAACCGGTCCACGCAATACTTTTATTTAGAATAAAGATCCACTCCTGTAAAGGGATTTCAGCTCCAACATGATACCTCAGGATACTATACGCGTAACAGAAGATAAATAAGGTAAGTAGGGCTGGTCTCATTCGTATCGGATCTCCCATAGAAAAAGTCCACAAGCAGGGGCACTGGTTGATGCCTCCCCACGATCCTTATTTTCTAAAATCTCAGCTATTGCCTCAGACTCAATCTTTCCGAGCCCCACATCGACCAGGGTGCCAACAATTGCTCTCACCATGTTTCTTAAAAAACGATCAGCGGAGATCTCGAAATAAAGCTCTCCCTCATTAGATATTTTCCATTCGGCTTTTGAAACGGTACAAATGTTTGTCTTGACATCTGTATGCAATTTGGCGAAGGAAGTAAAGTCTTTTTTGCCGATGAGAAGATTAGCTGCAGAATTCATTTTTTCTACATCTAACACTTGATTCAAATACCAGCTTTGAGTATAACGAAATGGATCCTTTTTAGAATGAATAAAATATCGATAGGTTCTTAATGTAGCATCGAAGCGAGCGTGCTTCTCTAATTTAAAAATGCGCTGAACCGAAATGTTTGCCGAAAGCATTTTATTCAGCTTATAACGCATCTGATCTTCTGTGCCTGCATCTAGTTCGAGATCAACGTGGAAAAAATATTGTTTGGCGTGGACACCCGTGTCTGTTCTTCCACAGCCGACGATCTCGATCTTTTTATTCGAATAGAGCTTAATTAAACAAGTTTCGATCTCCTCCTGAACGGAAATTTGCTTCGGCTGTCTTTGCCAGCCAAAATATTCAGTTCCGTTATAACTGATCTCGAAGAAAAAGCGTTCCATGTCTCAAAATTACTTCTTTTAAGACATGAAACGAAGTTCTATTAATTTCTTATGAAACGGGTATTGATCTGTTTCTCCGGAATTGAGAGAAGGTATATGCCATTGGATATTTCTCCAAGATCAAGATGAAGCGAACCATCGATCAAATTTCCGTTGAACACTTCTCTTCCGAATTGATCGATCACCATGTACGTTTCATTTGAAAAGGCAGATTCAAAGAAAAGAGATGTGTTTGAGGGGTTTGGGTATAGCTTGTAAGTCGATTGTGTCTCTTTGATTCCAAGTGGATCATAAACAACAAACTGTCCCATCATACCCATGTCTTCATGAGTTAAAATATGACAATGATACATGTATGGAAGAGTGTCATTGGCATAGTTTTCAAATTTCGTAATAAAACGAACGGTGCCATTTCCTGAAGGAACATGTACTACATCCTTCCTTCCTTGCATATTTGGAGGTGGAGGTGTGCCATTAATATCCAGAATGTAGAAACTTACGTCATGAATATGGAAAGGGTGACCAATAGGAGATTGGTTAACAAGCGTCCATACTTCAATGTTGTCAAGTGGAATTTGATAATTGATCACATCCATGTTAAACATTGCATTATTGATAAGGAAAGGACCTTGAATCGCAGTTGGCCCCATGGTCTGTGGAGTAAACGTTAAAGTTTTCAATGCATCTGCATTCGCTTCAAGCCATGGGGTATGAGTTGTTAAGGCTGCCGAAATCGATGTAATTGGGTTTGCAGTTGGAGCTACAACATTGATGTCCATCACCGTAAAGTTTGCGCCGTTTAATGGGTTCAATGCGTAGTTAGGAATAGTCTGTCCGGCACCCATTCCAGGTTGTGCGGCACCGTAAATTCCTGATGCAAGCTCAGCTCCATAGCTCATTAACTGAATCGTATTCCCTTGCAAAGCCGATAGGTCAATAACGATCTCTGCTCTTTCTCCCGGAGCCACCATAACTCTTGTCAGATCAACCGGTGCAGTTAACAATCCTCCATCTGATGCTATTTGTTTAAAGGGAAGATTACCTGAAAATCCGAAATTGTAATAGCGCTCTGAAGAACCGTTCAATAAACGCAATCTTACCCATTGAGCCGGTGCATCAAGGTATGGATCTTTTGTTCCATTTACGAGTAATGTAGTATCCAGCGCCGTTTCAATAATGATCTGATTGTTTGCATCAAAGCCTTTGGTCTGAACTACGATCGGGAAATCATCTTCCCCGTAGGTTCTCGGCAAGGAAAGTGCAGCTTCTTCAGCATCGCGCACAATGATCATTCCTGCAATACCTTTTTGAACATGCTTGTTGGTATTCATATGCAAATGCGGATGATACCAGTTGGTCGA
>SBFR01000092.1 GCA_006227105.1 Bacteroidota bacterium | reverse complement strand
GTTACAGAAGTAGTTGCTGAGAACGAATAAGCTTACAACCACTGGAACATAGCATCGAGGTCTTTCGGTTTCACCCATTGACCCATCTGCTGCATCAGCTTCTGCTTTAACTGTTCTTCTGTAAACGTTTCTTTACCTTTTGCGTCGTATTCCAATACCCCTTTCGCAGGTACCATTGCTTTCACTTCTTTGGCAAAGTAGATCACACTACCGTCTTCTGTTGCCATTCCGAGAATAGCTCCTGGTAAGCCCTGAAAACCTTCCGGACCGATGCTTGGCACAATATCTACTGAGAACCACGCATAAATACGCGTAGAATCATTCATTTCCCAGATCGCCTTACGGCAGTCGTATCCGCTAATGTTTCTTTTACTTTCTGTGATCTTCCACGTTCTTTGGTCCATGCTATCCTTGATGATCGCCTCATTACCCCAAAGGTCCATGATCACATACTTCTGGCGACTATTGATGTTCTGATAAACTGTGTTTTTTTGCGTGAAATAGCGCATAAAACCTTGCTCAGGCTCGTCACTTGCGATCGGTTTAAAAACGCACATGGAATCATTAAAGAACATCTCGAAGTTCTCAATGCGGTATTTGTTTTCCTCCGTAATGAAATTCTTCATTCTCGGATTATCACCCATTCGCTTTTTTAAGTTCGTTTTTCTTTCGAAAACAATTCTTCCCTGAGTGATCTGAGACCACCCGTTAACCGATGATCCTACCAGGATCATTGCGATCAATATCTTTTTAATGCCAACCACGGAAATCTTCTTCTTTAGTTTTACGGTTGTTGAATCTGAATGTCGCCTTCAACAAGAAATATCTTGAAATAATGGTCGTACGGTAATCGGTGATCGTGTTCCCATTTACTTCTCTTCTGGCGTTGATGTTCTGATTTAGAATATCATTCCCCACGATGGATACAACAAGGTTTTGCGTTTTAAGGAATTTCTTGTTGATCTCTGCATTCAAAATAAAGAATTCTGTATTGTAGAATCCTCCACCCGGCTGCGAGTTTCTGGTATATTCACCTTCCACTTCAAGACCAAAGCCTTTTTTCAATCTCCATTCAAATCCGGCAGAATAATTCTCGATGGAGAAAGGCGTATTTGAAACCGTACTCAAGGAACTCACCGGATTGTTATACGAATAACTTCCACTCAAGTTGATCTCCAGAGAATCCCATGTGAAATCGATTCCCAGCTCAGGAGTAATCGCAAAATTGTCGGTTATATTCTCCTGGGTTCCGATGAAGTTTTTGTAGTGATTATATGAACCATTCAAGCTAGGGTTGAATTCGATCTTTCGGTTGAGGATCGGAATACCAGCCCCCATCCACAAGAATGCTCCCATATTCCCGTCAACGTTCACTGTTTTCGAAGTCGTACGACCGAACTGGTCAAAGTTCGTTTGATTGGCAAAAGCATTCTGAGTCAAGTTGAAAGACGCACCGGACCAGATGTATCTTCCTGAAAGCGCATTCCATTGATTGAAATTCACCATTACATTGTGCACATAGTTCGGCTTCAGATCCGGGTTACCAATTTGGATTCTGTTCGGATTAGAGTTGTCCGGAACCGGCTGAAGGTCATTGATAGAAGGCTGCTGTGAGCTTGTGTTATAGTTCACAGAGAATCTCTTACTCATCGATGGTTTGAATTCGTATCTAACCTTAGGTAAGAAATTCGAAATATTCTGATTCACCACGCTATCCGTTACTTTATTGACGTTATCGATATTGATGTTTCTCACATGGAATCCACCGGCAACAGTGTGCTTACTGTTTTCGTAGATCAATTCCGTACCTGCTCTGTGCTGTGTTCTGATGTTGTCGAAGTTATTTGACAGATCCGTTCTAAACACGGTGTAATTTCCGGTTTGAGCATCGTACGTCTGCTTATCTTGATTGGAAATTCCGTATTCGTACAGGTAATTGAAATTCAATCTTAATTTCTTTGAAAGCGGCTCAAAATAACTCACTGTTCCATAGTGTGTCAGATTGGAATTGTTATTCATTTTTTTCTGATCAATGGTATCTGCAAAACCAAGTAGAGAATAGTCATTCTTCGTAAACAAGAATCCTTCTGACTTATTCATTACTCCATTGATGTCATAACGCACCTCCAATTCTCGTCTCTTCTTTTTGAACTTACGATACACTCGAGCCATACCACTGTATGTTGTTCCTGTAGAGTTATTATCGTTGTTGATTTCAGTCGATAAGGACTGAATTCCATCCTCACCTCTAAATGCGGTGATATCGGTACTTTCTGAAATCCCTTTATCTAATCGAACAGATGGTCTGAATTCGATCAAAGTCAACGAATCGATCTGACTGGAAAGCGTGAAGTTGATACTGTGCGTCTCGTTTTTCGTGAAATTGCGTGTTGAGTCCCCTGTAAAATAAGTCGTATCCGAAAGGAAATATTGCGACTCACTTGCCGATCTCTCATCCAGCTGATCGTTGTAGTACGAGTAATTAAACAAGATCTCGGTATTTTTCTTTTTCCCGAATTTATCTGAATAATACACCCCTGCCTTAAAAGTTTGAGGAACCCCACTAGTATTATTTGAATTATCCTGGAACCAGTTTCTTCCACCAGAGCTTTCGTTAGACAATCCGAATTTATTTAAGTCTCCTCGGCCAAAGTTCGAACGAGGCGTATTCGACCCCAAAGCAAATAAAGATATCTTTTGCTTACTGTTGAACTTGTTCAAAAGTAGTTCTCCCTCATAGAATGGACGCGTTCCGAAGTAATTGTCATTCAGCGGAGTGAGAGCAAGGTCCGATGCACCTGAAACCCTTCCGAAGTATCCTTTTTTGGCATCCTCTTTTAACCGCAGGTCGAGGACCTTAATCTTTTCGTCTGAGCCACCAATGGTTTCATCATCCGTTTTTTCATATACCTGCACGGTTTCAATTCCATCAGCACCTAAATTCTTTGTCGCAATGGTTGGATCAGCTCCAAAGAACTCGTCTCCATCCACAAGGACCTTGTTGATCTCCTGTCCCTGAGAAGTGATCTTACCGTCTTTATCAACACTGATTCCCGGAAGTTTCTTTAAGAGGTCCTCCACAACTGCACCTTCAGCAACTTTAAAGGAGTCGGCGACATACACTAACGTATCTCCTTTGTAATAGATCGGATTTTTGTTAGCATAGATCACAACTTCTTCGAGATCCTGGGATTTACCTAACATCTTTACCGATGGGATCTCTATTTCATAATTGTCGGCGTGACCGAAAATGTAATACGATTTATCATCATATCCAGGATATGAGATGATCAGCGTAAACGTATCTATATCGAACGTTTTCAGCTCAAATTTCCCTTGAAAATCTGTTCTTGTAAATCCAAGGAGTACAGAATCTTTCATTCTTACCGCCATCGCCAATGCCTGCGGAATCGGTCTGGTCCCTGTAGTATCGTATACAGTTCCTTTGACATTCATTTTCTGTGCTTGAACTCCCCCCATACAGAGTAAAAAAGCTAAAGACAGAAATAATTTTATCGTTCTATTCATTACGGTTTAGTCTTACCAATGCAAGTTTAAACGAATGAAATAGATAATGGTTTTAAAAAATGTTCAACGGCAGGTCAAAATGTTGAAGGGATAAATTCCTATTCTTTAACAAATCTTTTCATTCTGATTTCCTCACCAGTATTGAGAATAATGAAATACGAACCGGATTTTAGATTAGAGACATCAAATTTATAATTCCCTTCTGATCCTTCAATGAAATTGAAAAGAATATCAGATCCTCTGTTGTTGGCAAGAGATACAGAACTCAACTCTTCGAAATCCCCTTCAATATCCACATAAACCATCTGATTTACGGTGTCGTATTTCATTTCAAATCTTGGTTGTACAATCGTTGTCGATTCAGTATTCAAGTCACTAGAGTCCGAAAGAGGAGCTTCAGCGAATACACCTATAGAGTTTCCAAGTACAACCAATGCTACGATAAATGATCTTACTGTTTTCATAATCTTGAATTTTAGACATTTAACGTAAGACTCATTAACCTCAAGAATGTTACTTTGAATTGAAAAACTTATATGACCGGTTGTCACTTCATGGTCAATGGAAAAATATAAGGACAAAAAAACGGAGCCATTGACTCCGTCCCTTTTTTCAATTCAAATATCATTTGATCTTCACTCCCAAAAGTACCTGGAATTCAAAATCGGTATCATCGATCATTCTCTCAAATGAAACATCAAGAGTTTTTCCGACATAGGCTTTCTCGTTTTGAAGAAGCTTGTTGATGTCTCCTTGATAATGCTGCACAGCCAATGAAGAAGTAAAGGCCTCTGCCTTGTTTTCTCCTACAATAAGAAAATCCATTTCTCCATTGCTTGCGAAACCTTGAAATGTTGTTTCATAAGGACCTTTTTGCTCAAGAAGCATCTTTACATCTTCAAAAGAGCATGCAATTGGGTCGATCATTTTAAATTGTTCTCTTTCCAAATCGATCTCAAATTCGGCCATTCTTTGTTTGGAGAAGATCACTTTTCCTGACTTCTCATAGAAGGAATGTCGTTCGATGAATGTTCCATTATTGATCGCATTATCGAGATAAGTTTCGATCGTCGCATACAGTTTTCCTTTGTCAAAATAAAAAGTTCGCGATCCATAATTTCCGTTGATCGTATTCTTGAAATATTCAATCACTTTTAGGATGTTCTCCTTTTTATCTAAAAATGCGGATGCCTCTTCTGTTGAACCATTCGTATGGGTATAGATCAGCGTATTTGCAATAGATAAAGAGGTGTCCTCATCCGTAGCGCGCATTCTTTCTACCAACTCATTCTGTCCTTCGAAATGCTCTTCTTCCTGCTGAATTTCCTCTAAAAAATTCTCTTCTTGTTGATCACCCTGACAGGATGAAATAAAAAACGTTGCAAGGAGTGTAAAAAGAAAAATATTTATCGATCTCATACTATTGATTTTTTAAGAGAAATGAATTCAGTTCGAAAAGTAACAAGTAGCTCCGACGGGAATCGAACCCATATCTAGCGTTTAGGAAACGCTTGTTCTATCCGTTGAACTACGGAGCCAAATCTCATTCGCAAAATTACAAATCGAAATAATTTATGCGAAATACAATTTGTACGTAAATAAAAAAGCCAGGAAAAACCTGGCTTGTTTTGGTAGCGGGGACACGACTCGAACGTGCGACCTTCGGGTTATGAGCCCGACGAGCTACCAACTGCTCCACCCCGCACTCTCCATCCGATCTAAGATCAAATGCGCTGCAAAGTTAATACAATAATCCCCAGTTGCCAACCTTTTCGACTTTTTTTATTCATTTTATGACCGGAATCATGTTTTAATGTCCTGTCTATCTGTTTCTTTGTAGTATGAGATTTTTGATAATATTCTTTTTTCTGTTTGTTTTTTCGCTCCATGGTCAGGAGTTTAAATATGCAATTGAGATCGATACTATAGCTATACCACAAATGGGGGGTATTCAATCTTTTTCTGTTGGTCAGTGGAATGGATACTGGCTAATCGTAGGAGGAAGATTAGATGGATTACACCGGAGACAACCGTGGGCAACATTCGACGAAGCCGGACATAATAGGGATTTGATCGTACTTTCTCCAGCACAGAAAAAAGTTTGGAAAAGCTCACTGAGCACTTTCACCCCTGATTTACAGGAACAGCTTGGTTCGACAAACATTCAATTTATTCAGAAAGACAGTACACTGTATCTTGTAGGAGGGTATGGGATCAGCAAACAAAAAGATGATCACACCACCTTCCCGTTTCTGACCACAGTGAATCTACCTCAGGCTATTTCAATGATCGTTGCAGGACAGGAACCGTCTATTGCATTCAATCAATATAGAGATGAACGATTTGCCCTTACCGGAGGTCAGCTCACTCTGATGGATGATTGGTTTTATCTCGTCGGTGGGCATAATTTTGAGGGCAGATATAATCCAATGGACAATCCAACCTTTACCCAAACGTACAGTTGTGAAGTCCGACGATTCATGGTTGAAGACAATTCCGGAGAGACACAGATCAACTGGAAGGAAGCAATCAGAGATGAAAACCTGATGCACAGGAGAGACTTTAATGTTCTCCCGCAAATTCAAGATGGAACACAATCACTTGTTGCCTTTTCTGGAGTTTTTCAACGCGAAATGAATATTCCTTATTTGGATGCGGTTGAAATTGACAGGGATCACATTCACGAAATCCCAGCTTTCGCGCAATATTACAACCATTATCACTGCGCAACTATTGCCCTTCACGACCCAGAAGTAAATAATATGTATAACCTATTTTTCGGAGGTATCGCACATTATTATGACAGCTTAGGTATGCTTGTTCAGGATAATGATGTTCCATTTACACCGGCAGTTTCTGTGGTACAGATCGAGGGAGGGTATCGATTGAAAGAGTTTCAATTGCCTGTTAAACTACCAGGTTATTTTGGGGCAGCATCTGAATTTATTCCGAATCCAGAACTAAGGTCCTATTCCAATGAAGTGATCGATCTTTCCGCAATACAGGATCGCCGTGTATTGTTGGGATACATTCTCGGTGGAATTCAGAGTTCAGCAGCAAATGTTTTTTGGGTTACGGAAGGTGAAGGAAGTATAGCAAGCTCCGTTATATTTCCGGTATTCCTGACCAAGGTTGATAAAAGTGTTGCTGTCATCAATGGACAAAGTAACAACGGACTTCAACTGCAGGTTATGACAGATCCTGTTGAACAAACCTTATCGATTGGCTTTCATCTTTTAGTTCAAAGCGATGTGTTGGTCACTTTATCCAAGAATAATAAGATCATTTGGAAGAAAAAACTGAAAAAACTTGAACCGGGTTATGTCTCTAAAATTCTTAAATGCAAGAAATTTAAACGTGGTGATGTAATTGATTTTAACTTTACATCCACAAATTATTCTGTTAAGCAGGTCTTGGTAGTTCGATAAATTCAAAAAATGAAAAATCTTATTCTAATAATAGCACTTCTAACAATTGCGCCACAAATCTCTTATTCACAAGAAGAGGTATCTGTTGAGGACACAACATTGTATCGCTTGGTAAAAACAGATGGAGGAGAATTGATTGGTTACATTTTAAGTCAGGATGAACGAGAAATCCTATTCAAAACCATGGATGGTAGGAAGATCGTCATTCCTCAATATGTAGTAAAGGAAGTTGTAAAGGTACAATCAACAGAATTCAGCAGTAAAGGGGAATATGTTGGAGAAGACAAATTTGCTACTCGATATTTTATATCTACCAATGGTCTACCTATGAAAAAAGGAGAACATTATGTGCAATGGAACTTGTTTGGCCCGGACTTTCAATTTGCAGTATCTGACCGTTTTGGTTTAGGAGTTATGACCTCTTGGCTTGCCGTTCCGATAATTGGAACTGCCAAATACAGCTTCAAACTAGGTGAGAACGCACAAGCTGGAATCGGAACAATGTTAGGAACTGGATCCTGGGCTTCATTTACGAATTCTGATTTTGGTTTTGGGTTGGCACTTCCTTTTGCGACTCTTTCAATTGGAAATCGAAAATCTAACCTTGCTTTATCAGGTGGTTATGGCGGTGTATGGCAAGGAGGACAGGGCGAGGGAAGAGCACTTTTCTCAATTGCCGGAATGACCAAATTAAGTCCGAAATTTAGTCTTGTGTTTGATTCTTTTATTGTTACACCGGGAGGTGAGCGAACTACAACAACCTATCAAGATGTATACAATCCAAATACTGGGATGACAGAAACACAAGCAGTTACTAC
The DNA here is from genome assembly GCA_006227105.1 of Bacteroidota bacterium. Lineage (GTDB taxonomy): Bacteria > Bacteroidota > Bacteroidia > Flavobacteriales_D > Crocinitomicaceae > M0103. The sequence continues at coordinate 22,027 of SBFR01000092.1, read as the reverse complement.
GACTGAAAAACGTCAAGGGTTTGCACTTCTAATTCCAGGATTAAGATGGCACCAAGGTGAAGGGAAAGCATTCCAATTTGGATTCACTGGAATTGTAGCCGGAAGTGAAGTCTTCCCAATTCCAATTCCTATGGTGCAATGGTACAGATCATTGTAGTCTGATTTTCCTTGCCTACCCCCTGAAAATTTCGTTCCTTTGCACACTAATTTCAGGAAATGGCACACAAATCCGGTTTTGTTAACATTGTTGGGAGTCCCAACGTGGGTAAATCGACGCTGATGAATCAACTCATCGGTGAAAAGTTATCTATTGTTACTTCCAAAGCACAAACGACAAGACACAGGATCCTGGGTATTGTAAATGATGAAGATTATCAGGTCGTATTTTCGGATACGCCAGGTGTAGTCAACACAGCCTACAAGCTACACGAGGCGATGATGGATTATGTCAATACTTCATTGAAAGATGCCGACGTGTTGTTGTTCATTACGGATACCCGTGAGAATGACATGAATCACAAAGAGACACTGGAAAAGATCCAGAAACTTCGTGTTCCCGTGATCTGTCTGATCAATAAGATAGACCTTAGTGATCAACCGAAGGTGATGGAAAGAATTCAGTATTGGCAGGAAAAACTTCCCAATGCGCTCATTTATCCTGTTTCTGCATTGCACGGTTTTAACCTAGAACAGGTTTGGGAAAAGATCCTTGAATTGATCCCGGAAAATCCTGCATACTTTGATAAAGAAGAAATTTCGGATCGTCCGATGCGCTTCTTTGTATCTGAGATCATTCGAGAAAAGATCTTCATGCATTGCGATAAGGAGATCCCATACAGTTGTCAGGTAGAGATCGAAGAATACAAAGAGGAAGAAAATATTACACGGATCCGAGCATTGATCATCGTTGAACGTGATTCACAGCGAGGAATTATAATTGGTAAAGGAGGAGACATGATCAAAAGAATTGGTCGTGAATCCAGAATGGAAATTGAAAAGTTTATCGCCCATAAAGTCTTTTTGGAAACCTATGTTAAGGTAGATAAAGACTGGAGATCAACTGAAGCAAAACTTAAAAAATACGGGTATTAACTCGTTAGAATATGGGGAATATTGTAGCAATAGTAGGAAGACCAAACGTAGGTAAATCTACGTTATTCAATCGACTGACGGAATCAAAAGATGCGATCGTCAAGGAGGTTAGTGGTGTTACAAGAGACAGGATCTATGGAAAAGGTGAATGGAATGGCGTTCAGTTTTCAGTGATCGATACAGGAGGTTACATCAAAGGTTCCGATGATATTTTTGAAGGAGAGATCAGAAAACAAGTTGAAATTGCGATCCAGGAAGCAACCGTGATCGTATTTATGGTCGATGTTACCTCAGGAATTCTGGACCTTGATGAAGTGGTCGCCGCTTTATTGAGAAAGTCAAAGAAACCGGTACTCGTTGCTGCGAATAAAGTAGATAATACCAATCGTGTCGGCTTGTCATCAGAATTCTATTCTCTGGGTATTGGAGACGTTTATGATCTTTCTGCTACCAACGGAAGCGGAACAGGTGAATTGCTTGATGAGATCGTAAAACACTTCTCAAAAGAAGACGAAACCATTCTCGAAGAAGAAGGTCTTGCACGAATAGCGATTGTAGGTAAGCCGAACGTTGGAAAATCTTCATTGGTCAATGCTTTGACAGGTGAAGAACGAAACATCGTGACGGACATATCCGGAACGACCAGGGATGCTGTCCATACAAGGTATAAGTCGTTTGGTTTTGACTTTCTCTTGATCGATACCGCAGGGATCCGAAAGAAAGCCAAAGTAACCGAAGATATTGAGTATTATTCTGTTCTGAGATCAGTGAGAGCCATTGAAAATTCAGATGTATGTATTTTCATGATCGATGCCGAAGAGGGTTTACAGAAGCAGGACTTGCATATCTACTACATCATCAAGGAAAACTCAAAAGGAGTGGTTGTTCTTGTCAATAAATGGGACCTCATCGAGAAAGATCATAATACAATGGTCAAGATGGAAGAGTCTATCCGAGAGCAACTTGCGCCATTCAATGATGTTCCGATCATCTTCACTTCTACGATCAACAAACAAAGGATCCACAAAACGCTGGAAGCGGCAATGGAAGTCTATGAGAACAGAACCAAAAAGATCCCTACTTCAAAGCTAAACGATGTAATGCTTGAGATCATTCAGGCAACACCTCCACCAGCAATGAAGGGAAAATACATTCGAATAAAATTTGTTCAGCAATTACCGACACACGCGCCTTCATTCGCATTTTTCTGTAATCTACCTCAATACATTCCGGATTCCTACAAGCGTTTCCTTGAAAACCGTTTGCGTGAACAGTTTAATTTTACCGGTGTTCCTATCAAAATCTTCTTCCGTAAAAAATAGTGAGATTTGGCGCTATTGACATAGGAACCAATGCCGCCCGATTACTAATAGGTGAAGTCACTAAAGAGGGTGATCATTCCTACGTTAAAAAGATCTCCTACACCCGAGTTCCTTTGCGACTTGGAGAAGAAGTTTTTGAGAATGGAAAGATCTCCAAAAAGAAAACCGAACATTTCGTCAAAACGATCAAGGCCTTCAAACTGATCTCTGAGATTTTTGAGGTGAAAAAGTTACGCGCGTGTGCCACCTCTGCCATGAGGGAAGCAGAGAATGCAAAAAAGGTGATCTCCAAGATCCAATCAGAAACTGGTGTAAATATCGAAGTGATTTCCGGTGATGAGGAAGCCTCCTTGATCTTCGGAACATTTTTCCTCCTTGAATTTGATAAATCCAACCCATTTCTTGTCATCGACGTAGGAGGTGGCAGCACTGAAGTAAGCGTTTTCGAAAAAGGAGAAAAGGTTGCTTCTAAATCCTTTAGTATTGGAACCTTGAGAATGCTGAAAGGAAAAGTGGATAAGAATATCTGGAATGAGATCCATGACTGGATCAGTTTGCATGTAGATCTGAACTCACCGCACCAGATCTTCGGAACCGGGGGCAACATCAACTCAGCACACAAAGTTCTTGGCGCATCTCAGAGTGAGCCCATTTCAATTGATCGGTTAGATGCACTGCTGGAAGAATTGAATCCACTTACACCTGATCAGCGTTCGGAGAAATACCAGTTGAAAGAAGATAGAGCCGATGTCATCGTGCCCGCACTTCAGATCTTTACCTATATCATGAAAGAGCTTGATGCAAATGAGATCATTGTTCCGAAGATCGGGTTATCAGACGGGATTATATACGACCTTTACTTGAGGTCAGAAAAATAATTATTTCAGGACGTTAACGTGCCCGGTAATGGTCTGGGTAACATCGGGGAATTCACAGGAAATGTAATCAAGAATGTATAGGTAAGTCCCATCCGGCACTCTTCCGAATTCAGACATATAGGTTCCGTCCCATGCCTCTTCAGGATCATCGGTTTCAAAGAGTAATTCTCCCCAACGATTGTAAATTCTGAATTTCCACTCGTAAACTTCCAGCGCAAACTTCGCTAGAAAATCATTGTTGAATTCATTCCCATCCGGTGTGAAGGTATTCGGAATGTATATGATAAATGGTTCTATATACAATTCAGCCATGGATGTATCCTTACACCCAAATTGATTCGTCACGATCTGTATCGGATTATGCCACCCACTCGTAACATAGTTGTAGACATGAATGGGTTCTGCACCATCAATAAAATGCGTACTGTCATCGTACCAGTAGAAGATAGAAGCAGCATCTATCGATTGATCCGTAAAAGTGATCTCTGCATGACATATATCTGTACTTATTGGATCGACAATGAAAGAGGAAACAGGCGAAGGATGGATCGTGACAAGATCCTGTTTCATTAAATAAAGCGTATCAATACATCCGACACTGGAGATGATCCCAAGAGAGACACTATAATTCCCAGGGTCCGTATACACATGAGACGGGTTCTGAAGTGTCGATGTTCCACCATCACCGAAATTCCATGAATAGGTCAAGGGTGAATCTGAAAGGCTAAGATCAGTGAACTGAACTAATGCCGGAGCACAACGAGGTCCGGGCTCGACTCTGAAATCGATCTCGGGTTCACGGAATATAAACACGGTTGAAGAATAAGTTTCGCTGCAATTGTCAAAAGATGCTGTTAAGGTCACTGGATATGAACCAAAATTACTGTAGACCACATTGTTGACGTCAAGCGCATTGGAAGTCGAAGGATTTGCAACCTGTCCAAAGTTCCATTGGTACACAACATCAGAAGGACCTGTTACTGTTGCATCAAAATTGAAACTGTTACCGGTAATACACAATGAATCATTGTGTGTAAATGAAACCGTAAGTAACTCATTCACCTCAATATCAACATCGGTAGTGTCAAAACAAGTCGCTGTTGAACCAGCTATCAGCTGCACGGTATATATCCCTCCTTGAGGAAAAGTAAAGGTTGGTTCGAATTCATTGCTTTGATCCGTATTGGTTCCAGCAACTCCAAAATCCCATTGATAATTTACAGTATTGATCGAATTGTTTCCGAAAGGAATAGTAAGTCCTTCACATTCATAACCGTTTGGCAATTCAATATTGGCGATCGGCTCTGGGAACAGAAAGACGGAGTCCTCAAAGGTGGCTTCACAGTCACCGTTATCTCCTGTTAAAGTTACCGGAATGAAGCCACTTACATTAAAGGACACATCATTCACTGTTAAACTTGTGGAGGATTGAATGGAGGCATTCGGACCAAAATCCCAGACAAAAGTTGAACCCGCAGGACCATCTGTCTGCCCAATGAAATCCAGACTATTGCCTATAAAACAGACGGAATCTGCAACGGTATAAGAAACATTAAATTCATTGTTCACAGTAATGTTCATGTAAGCGGTATCAGTACATGTCCATCCCGGATTTACAATCAACGTTGCCGTATAATCTCCAGGTGCTGGATACGTATATGTAGGCTCAAATTGAGTACTAACATCTGTTGTTATTCCTGCTACTCCAAAATCCCATTGGTAATTGGTTCCACCATAAGAATTGTTTTCAAATTGAACGGTCAACCCCTGACAATATGAGATAAACGTTGGGAGTTCTTCCTGTTCCGGAAGGATCGCCTGCATGGTAATATTGCAATCAAACACTTTGAATAAGAAATCTCTGATGACCCTGCTGATCAATACACCATTTCGGTATTCTTCTACCATAACCCCAACCACGAATAAACCGAGCATATTTGGTTGAACGTTCATCATTCCGGTAGTTGAATTTACAGTGACCGAGGATCCTCCTCCCATTGGATTGGTTGCATTGAATCCTCCGGCCCAACCAACAGGAAAATACGGAGGAGGCGGAATAGGATTCGGAGCAGGATTAAGATCATTTGCGCCTGCGAACGGTGTTACCAATGAATAAACCAATTGATCTCCGTCGGGATCTGTCGCAACATGGTTGAAGATCAACTCCTCGGTATTGCAAATCACCAAAGGTGGATAATTGGTAAAGCGGGGGCTACTGTTTTGCCAGTTTGAAGTTTCGCTTCCAGGAATAGTAGCTACCAAAGTAATACCCGTATTATCGGGTTGAAGCAAATTCGTAATGTTTGGACCTCGACAACAACGTTGATAGGAGATCGTATAACCACCTGGAGTCGGAGGAAGGTTTAAAACGGTTGTATAAACTGCCTTTTCAACACAAACATTGTTAGGCGGAGTTGCACACGGGTTATTAAAGATAATAGGCAGGTTGTTGCTTCCAGGAAAAGGTACTTGTACTTGTTGGTAGGATGCCCCTGTATTTGTAAAAAATACTCCAAGAGGTAATGGATTATCGTATTGAGCACCCGTAGAAAAACAATCCCTGTAAAGTGTGATGTAAAACCTGTATTGATTGTTGCCCAGATAATCGTAATAGATATCTCCCCCTACAATATGCGAAGCAGAACTCAAAAATGAATTCAGGACAATCACAAGAAGGAGAAGTTCTCTCATAGCTCAAAGGTAGACGTAAATTTATTCAGAATGTTGTCCAAGCAAGTAAAATTAACGCAATGATAACCAAATATCTCCCTGATATTTAAATCCTTGCAGCTGAGTGATCTTGTCACCTTTTACCTCTTTATAATTCCCTTTCTCTTTTTTAAATTCCGGCAATTCAAGTTTCAAGAATCCTGCCATTTTTGTGTAGTATTCTTCTCTCGACGGGTGATCTGGGTTTACTACATTGTATAATCCATTATGGATATTTGAATCGATCAGACATTGAATTGCATGGATCACATCAATTCTATGAACAAGGTTAACCACTCCATTGGGGTCAGAAAGATCCTTTCTCCCCTGTAAATGGTATATCGGGTGTCTATCTTGATCAATTAGTCCTCCAAGTCTCAGTATCACCAGATCAAAAAATGCGTTGTTTGAAAGAAGCGACATCTCATTTTTGCGAATCCATCCGTTCTCCTCCACGAACGACTCTTCGTCAAAGATTCCTTCGGAACCATAGACTCCGGTGGATGATGTGTAAATGACCCTTCTCCCCATCAATTTTAAAGCAGAAAACTCTTCCAAAAACAAGAGCTGTTCATCCGATTTAAGAGGAGGAATACAGATGACCACTACTTCCGGGTCGAATTGATCAATACTAGACCAGCTTTCACGATCGGTAATGTCAAATTGAAAAAAATTTAAATCCTCTGTTTCGATAACTCTACTTCTACCAGTGATTGCAACTTCAAAACCATATTTCTTTAGTATTTTCGCCAAAGACTTTCCTAGCCAACCACCACCTATGATCATAATTCTCATATCCAAATGTAAACATACCTGAGAATTCAATTGTTCAAGACACATCAAAGGAAACAGATTGTACTAAATTTGCGTTATGGAATTTTCTAAATCCTTTATCAGACTCAACTGGCTCGCATTGATCCTTATTTACCTAGTGATCATAGCCGGGAGTGTGGTTCGCACGACAGGAAGTGGAATGGGTTGCCCGGACTGGCCGAAATGTTTTGGACAATGGGTTCCTCCAACTTCTGAATCTCAATTGCCTGAAAATTATAGAGACATCTACGGAGAGAAACGTGTGGCAAAGGTTGAGAAATTTGCCCGTTTTCTTTCAGCGATCGGCATGTCCGAAACTGCAGAGCGCATTCAAAAAGATCCTCAGACCTACGAAGAATTGCCGTTCAATGCGGGTAGTACCTGGACAGAATACATCAACCGACTTGTTGGTTTTTTAGCTGGAAATGCGATGCTTCTTGCCTTTCTATGGTTATTGTTGAAATATAGAAAAGATCGCCGATTAGTCGTCATGTCGACTGCAGCATTATTTCTATTGGTGCTGAATGCCTGGTTCGGCTCTATCGTAGTGGCTACCAATCTGGTGCCTTGGACGATCACCGTACATATGTTCCTAGCACTTGCACTTGTCTTTTTACAGATCATGGTTATTCGAAGAATAAGTCCGGCATTTCAAAAGACACTTCATTTGCCTCAGGGAATAAAATGGTTGGTCATTGTTATTTTGATCATTACTACCTATCAGATGTTTTTGGGAACTCAGGTAAGGGAATTTATTGATGAATTGAAAAAACAGAATATAGGTCGTGAAGGCTGGTCCTCTCATTTTGGCTGGTCGTTTTTCATCCATAGATCTTTCAGCTGGCTGGTCCTGATCCTTATCGCTTTAATGACTTGGTTGAATTATAAAACAGATCGATTGAAAGCGATCTATCTGGCTTTTGCATTACTATCTCTTGAGCTGATCGGAGGAGTTCTTCTTGCCTATGCAGATATGCCTGGTCTGGTTCAAGTGAGTCACTTATTCTTTGCCGCTGTTCTTTTTGGTGTCTTATCAATGCTCTTTATTCGCATGAGACCATTGAAGGGCATATCTGCTCCAAACAGGTTAAGATCCTGATACGAATTTGACAGAACCAAACACTGGATTTGACGAAAATATTATATTTGCACTCTTGAATTGAGAAATCGATTCTTGGTCCTATAGCTCAGTTGGTTAGAGCACCTGACTCATAATCAGGTGGTCGCTGGTTCGAGCCCAGCTGGGACCACCCAAGTGGGGATTTCTGCTGAAAAAGCGGAATCCCCATTTTTATAAGCCTCTAAAAGCCTTATCAGGTAAGGGATTGCCGAAAATAACAAATTCACTCTAGGGGTTCGATAATTGTCATTTTTTCGATTGTAATAAATTCCTTCAGGAAATAACAAATTCTGTATTCTTTGTTTACTTCTGAAATTAGATTTTACCCACAATGATGGGAGATTCAGAGCCATTTCAATACATCTTTTAACTGCTTTTTCCAGGTTCGATAATTGATTTTCACTTTTACTCAATTCACTCTCAATTTGGTGAATACTCACTCGATACTTATCCCTATATTTTGAATAAAGAATTTGATCAATTTCCCCATTCACAAATCTCTCTTCAACATTTTCTAGTTTCCGTCTTAATTCTGCAAGTTCAACTTGAAATGCTTTTTGATCCTCTTCGTTTACTTTTATTCTTTGACTTAAAAGGTGTAAAAACATTTTTTCTAATACAGGAACTATTTTTCGATCTATGGTAAATTGACAAAGTAACTCTTCGAATTTTAGATGCAAAACCTTTTGGCTGCGATTATTAGCACAGCCTTTCATGTTACACTTGTAATAGTACAAACCTTTCTTTTTTACAAGATATCCAGTGTAGCTTGTTCCACAACATTCACACTTAATAAATTGTTTCAATGGCAGTTCATCAACTTCTTGTTCTATTTTATAGCCACCCCCTCCGAATTTTTCAAGATTTTGATGGACTTTAAGAAATGTTTTTTTCGAAATTAAAGGAGGATGCTTCCCTTCAATCATTTGACCAGGTATCATTTTGGAGACAATAAATCCACAATAAAACGGATTAACAAAGAAATGAGATAAACGTTTTGGAGGAATGTTCCAGCCACGTGCATTTAATCGTTTGGCTATTTCAACTAAACTTAGATCGTCATTAGCTTTCCACTCGAACGCTTTTTTAAGTAATTTTCCTCTCTCATTGATGATCATGTTGTGCTGATCAGCAGTTTTACCTTGATTAATATTTGTATATCCCGTAGGAGGGACAAATGGCCAGTAACCCTGTTTTAATTTCTCAATCATACCGGTCATAGATTTATCTCTTCTCAGTTGATTGTCAAATTCACTAAACAAGTGGTAAATACCTTCCATAAAATTACCGGAAGGATCATTGTGATCGACGGATTGAGTTACCGAAACAAGCTTTATCCCTCTTTGTTTCAACTCATATGAAATAAATGCTCCACTAGGTCCTGTTCGACTAAATCGATCATAAGAATAGACCAATACATAGCCTATTGATTTTTTCCGTTTAACATAGCTAAGCATTTTTTGAAATTCCTTTCGCTCATCATCTTTAGCGCTTTCATAAGTTCCTCCAAATAATTCAACTACATCTAGACCTTTTTCTTCGGCGTACTTTTTACAATGTTTCAATTGTGTTTCTAAACTGGCATTATTTTCTGCCTGTTCTTTGGTACTAACTCTGGTGTAGATTACCGCCTCAGTTTTATTCAACTGGAGTAATTCTGTACCTTTTGAGAATCTTTTAAAGCGATTGTCAGTCTGCATAGTTATCTATTATTATCAAACATAATTCTTCAATTTGTTCTAGTAAAGCTGAAGCTATTTCGTCAGTTAAAGTGATATTAAGTAATTCTTGTAAATCTTGTTTGGTCGGCTTTTCAAATTTCTGTTTTTTGTTTTTCAATTTGTACTCACTTATGCTTTGTTTCCGTACTTCGGATTGTAAAGCGAGTGATCAATGATCCGGTTCTTCCGGTTATTCGTTACTCAATTTAATTGATACTTCATTTCTGTAATTAATTGGATTTCCGTTTTTTGTATTTACCGTGATCTTTTGATAACCGTTTTTTAATATATAATTGGCAAAATCATGAATTGATTCAATCGAATGCGAGCTTGTTTGAATTACCCTATCTAGTTTTCCATTTCTTTTAAAAACTTGAATCTCTTTTGTTTTTTCTTCTCTTAACAGCTCCAACACCTTCATTTCATCTTTGGTAATGATCGAAATGTCATTTAACCAATCTTTGCGTGACCAATCGACTATTAATTGACTAATTGCATCTGTGATTGACAAAACAATATGTGGCGCTCTCATTGCATCAATAAACCCATCCACTTCTCTAACAAACGCATCATGTTTATCGATACAATAGGGAAGACATTCTCCATCTGAGAACAAAATATAACTCATGTCTCTTCGTAGAAGAATAACAGTAAGGATCATCGCTTCAAAAATGTCAAAACTATCTTCATCTGGAATGTCCCAAAATGATGGATCTTCTTTTGCTCTTTCTAATAATTCATTATTCCCATCCCTTTTGATCAATTCTAAGAGGTAATTTTTAACCTCTTCATTTTCAATAAAATTCTTTGAGTTTATTTCACTTTTTAAAAGAGATTCCTTGAATATTCTAATTTGACCAAGTCCTATATCGAATGATCGCAATTGTTGAATGAGTTTTATCCAGACCGCTTGTTTTAATGTATATTTCCGTCTTGTTGTTTTGGTTGTTTTCAATTCAGGTAGTATGCCTTTTTTGTCCCAATAAGTAGCATCTCTTGGAGCAATGTTTAAGTCGCTTATCATAAATCTTGGCGTATTCAAAGCTGAGTTCAGCCCCGGATAATCATTTGCATACTCAGATTCAGCTAAAAATTTCAATTCATTTTGATCGATCCAAATTGTTTTTGACATATGTGTTAATATGATTATATTTGCAAATATAAGATATTATTCTAATGAAAATAAACCAAACACAAAAAATACTTGATCCGAGATTTGACAACCCCATGCCTAGTCCAATTAATCCCATAGAATGTGCCTGTGGATGTGGTCATTTATTTCAACCTCAGAGGAAGGATCAGGTTTATTTAAATAAACAACATGCTGATTTTGCATATAATCATGGAAAGCGAAAAGAACGCATAAAAACTACCCTTGAACAAGAGAAAATTCTCAGAAAAAATGACTCAATTTTGGAGAGATATTTTAAAAAAAGTAAAAGAAAAAAGGTAATATGTTTCTACGATATCCTACTGGCTGATGGATTTCGATTTGAATTTTTTATCGGACAAACTGTTACCGATGACATTCTATACCATTTCACTTATAATTACTGTTATGAAACTACTTCCACAAAGCCGGTACAAGTTAAAATCTATAAACGTTGAACTAGGTATAAATACTCATTTATTGGCTTATCCTTGATTAACCAACTGATGTATACTTGAATTTCATAATTTGCAATAAAGAATCAAACATGAAAAACCTACTATTCACCTCCTTAAGTGCTGTTTTGTTAATTGGAACTATAGGGCTTACGACGTATGCAAATACCTCAACACGTTCAGGAAAGGATAATACTGAACTATCTACTTGCAAATATGGACAATGTAAAGGTACCGCAAAAAGTACAGGAAATCGATGCAAACATTGCGTATCTAATGCCGGTGATAGCTATTGTTCTCAACACAAATAGAATTAATCACTTACCTTTCAATGTAAATTATTGCGGGAACTTTTTATTGATGTATTAATTCCATAATTCCCACCTCAAGGACCTTGGAGATCCTATTAAGTACTAAAATTGTTGGATTCAATTTCCCTGCCTCAATTCGTTGAACTGTGCTTTTGGCAATATTTGCAAGATCGGCTAATTCTTGCTGGCTTATATTTCTTTCATTTCTCAACTTTCGAATGTTATCGCCAATTGATTTCAAGAAAAGCCCATCTTCGTTCATGAATCAAATAAAACGATATGAGTAAATTAAAACGGCAGCGTATATGCTGCCGTTTTAGTAATATGATGTATTTTTATAAAAACTTAATTTACTCACTATGAAAAGAATTATCCTACTCTTGATCCCAGCTTTACTTCTTGGTTCAATCAGTTGTAAAAAATCTATTTACGGATGCACAGACTCAAACGCATTGAATCATTCTAATAAAGCCAATGTTGATGACGGTAGTTGCTATTATGATAACATAGAATCAGATGAAATAATAATTAATAGTTGGGATTGGAGTTATTCAAATCCTATGTACTACGCACTAATAAACTACCCTGCAATTACTCAAGAAGTGGTAGATCAAGGTGCTGTACTGGTATATATGGAAACTTCTACAAATTACTATTCACAACTTCCTGTTACTTTTTACCCATCATCTCAGTGGTCAACTTCTGTTGAGGTAGTCCATACACTTAGTCAATTGCAAATCATTTGGACTGACTCAGATTTAAATACACTTAATCCCGGATCCTGGAAATTTAAGATTGTTGTAATCCATAACAAGAGTATTGTATCTGACGAGGATATTAAAAAAGAACTCATGAAAAAATAACAGTCGAAGATCTATCTATTAAGCCTCTTTCGAGGCTTTTTTTGCTCTTCATATTTTTAATTAATTGAGGTTTAGCATTATTTCATAGTAAAAACTATGAAAACAAAAATTCGCATTACAAGAAAGAACAAATTCTTGACGCAATCACAAATTTTTAACCTACTAGATGACTTCATCAATGATGCCTATTGCGGAAAGAGGACTCGCAAAGATGGAAAAAGAATAAATTCTTCAACCATAGTTAACTATGTGCACCTAAGAAATATACTTCAAGAATTTTGTGACAGCCATTCTTTTGAATTCAAAATTTACCTTGAATCAAACTTGACATATCAAGAAAAGACAGTAGCATTTAGATATTATAGAAATTTCTATTTGATGTATACGAAATTCATGTATGAGGATAAGTTGTACTTTGATAATTATGTGGGTTTATTAATCAGAGGATTAAGATGTTTTTTCAACTATTTGGAGGTAGAAAGAAGAATTTCTATTGGAACATATCACAAATCTTTCTTCGTACCCAGGGAGGAAATTCCAATTATTGCTTTGTCAGTGGATCAATTAAAATATTTGATTTATAATGAATCTTTCAATACGTTGGTAAAAAGTAAAAAATTAGAAGAAATAAGGGATGTTTTTGTTTTTGGGTGTACTGTCGCTTTGAGGGTTTCAGACCTCCTGCAGCTCACAGTTCAAAATTTGTTCATTCAAGATGATGTTTATTATTTAAGAGTGAAATCACAGAAAACATCGACCAAAACATCCATTAAATTGCCAGATTATGCAATTCGTATTGTACAAAAATATTATGGTGATCACGCAACTTTGTTACCTGCAATGACTGCACAATGGTTTAATAGTAAACTTAAAAATCTTGCAAAGTTAATTCCAAATGATCATGATATTGTTAAAGTAAGGGAAAGGAGAGGAAAGCAAGTTGTAATTTATAAAGACCCTATAAATAAAGTTCATTTCAAGTTTTCTGATCACATAACATCCCACACTATGAGAAGAACTGCAATTACAACAATGTTAAATCTTGGAATGCCCGAACACATAGTTCGAAAAATTTCAGGTCATGCTGCAAACAGTAGAGAATTCTATCGTTATGTAGAACTTTCTCAATTTTTAATTGACCAAGAATCTGATAAGGTATTTGATAAAATCAGGAAATATAAAAATCCAGGAAAAAGATCCCAGAATAATTACACAATTGATTAAAAAAAATAATTAAATTCTACTTTGAAAAAAAACAGAATTTTTCCATTTTAACCCTTTGTAACACACTGAATATCAAACGAATTTCTACTATGGTTGGAATCAGAAACATTTCTGACTACTCTCCGTTCGGTGTTTTGCTCAAGGAAAGGGCTGTTGAGGCGGCGTTTTTTAGGAAGGGATATCAAGGATCTGAAAGGGATGATGAGATTAAAGGCAAGGGTAATTCTTACAACACAGATTATAGGATTTTAGATCCTAGAATTGGAAAATGGTTATCGATGGACCCTAAGAAAAGTGCCTGGGAATCTCCATATTCTGGAATGGGAAATAATCCTATTGCTTTCAATGATCCATTTGGGGATACAATTAGAGTTCAAGGTAGAGATAAGCTAAACACAGAATATACATTTCTTAACGGAAAGCTTATAAATAGTTCAAACAGACAGGAATATCAAGGTGGTGATAAATTTCTTGACCAGGCTCTTGAAAATTTAAATAGAATTAATTTGGGAGGAACTGAGGGAAATCGCTTAATATCTAGTATTTCAAATAGTAAATGCGATTTGTCTATACAGTTTGGTCTTGAGCAGGCGAATTATGATCCAACTTCAGGGGTATTAACAATTGACTTTAATCATGAGGTATCTGTTTTTGAAGAAAATAGAAAAGGGCCTGCAATAATTCCACAGTACATTAAACTTGGACACGAACTTGCCCATGGTGAAGACGATATTAATGGCACTTATAATAAATACAAGATTTGGTATGGTCAACAAAATGTCAGTGAGCAATATGCTACTCACGTTGAAAACAAATTACGATCTGAGAATGGTTTGGGTCTACGCGAATTCTATGGAGTCAGTATCTCTGAACGAGGAAACAAAATACCAATTGAAGCAAGTAGAATCACTAATGGAAATGGTAGTAGTATGTTCTATAAAACAGATGTAACCTTTATTTTCATAAAACAAAATAATGGAATCAAATCCCAGATTTTTAATACACAAGCATTAAGACCTTATAACTATAATACAGATAACAATGATAAAATGGTATATTCTCTTCCTGTTGAGTTATTTAATCTTAATAAATAACATATCGTATTCTCAAAAGATTCATATTAAAAACAATGAATTTCCTTATAAAAAAGTTGCACAGTTAAATAAAATAAAAAGATGTCAAAAAATAAAAGTAATCGAGATTACGAATCCATCGTACAATATTGGTAGATATTACAACATTACCCATTTGAACGATACGTATATAAAATTGACATATGATGAAACGAAGAATATTTTTGATCTAACTTTTGCTGAAACAAAGTATTTTTCTTTTAAGGATTCTCTATTTATTGATAGAATAAAGGAAATTGAGGATTATCAAATTTTAAACGAAAAAACTGCTTGTTTGGATTGTAATGAACTATATATTTTAGAAATTTACAAAGGGGTGTTTGGATTAAAAATTACAAAAGAATTCGTTACAAAAATTGATTGGTAAGTAAACTTTATTTAATTGGAATTGGTATGAATATGAGTGATCCTGTATTCTTTTAAAAGCAGTAATTAATAGTACAATTTACAATAAAATAAATTTGAAAACCCTCTTAAACCGGAGCAAAATAAGCCCTTCTCACCGTCTGGTTGGAGGCGGTTTGGGAACAGCTTAAACATAAATCTTGGGATAAAACGACCAAGGAATTTAAACAATCTTTATGGGACAACGGCTATGGAAAAAACTACGTTACAAACAAAGAAGACATTAATGAGTATTTTGGAAAATATGGAGTCGACACTTCGAAATAGTATAGCTGAATTTATTTTAAAAGAAAATTTCATTTTTATATTTTCCGTTATCAGTTTAATGGGTTGTTCACAAATACCAAATAAACCTAATTTAAATAGAAAGATTTCTGAAAATGGAATTGTAAATCTGGATTCTTCATTAACTGCAAGACGAATTAGCTCTGTTTCTTATATTCTTACTACAAATACACCTGTTCCACAGGAAGTAAATGTTAATATTGAAGGATTAAATTATATGGATAGTATACATATTAATAAGTGTAAATTAATTTATTTAATTGTATACAAGGATACATTAGTAAGCAGAATAGCAAATCTATTGTTGTAGATCATAAATTTACATGCAACTTTAAAAAGAATGGGTTATTCTTGAATGAAGACGAAAATGTAGTTCATCAATATTTAAAAAATGTTCAGTTAGTTTTTAAACATGATGATATGGAACTAATTATTCAAAATCCAAAGTCTCTGACTGTTGAGACAAGTTATATAAAAAGAAAGATTTGGTAGTTTTTAATATATCGAAGGGTAAGCTTCCTTTGAACAGAAACACTTGTATGTAGAGTTTCAGTGTTAAACATTAAGGGTTAATTTCGATTTGAAAAGTAGGAAAATTTTCTGCTTCAAGCACCTTTAATCGCTTTAAAGTGCCGGAGTCCCTGCCCGAAAACTTCTTTTTCCAGTTAAAAAATGTTGCATGGCAGATGCCGTGTTCGAGGCAAAGATCATTGATACTCAAACCAGCTTCCTGCTGCTTCAAAATGGCCACGATCTGTTACTCCGTAAACTTTGAATTTTTCGTACGCTTCCACGTTTACGAACTCTAGTTTAAATGTTTCAGTTTTTGGGGAAGCACCGCCCAATATCATTGAGTAGAAATACTCAATTTTATTACCAATCAAAATTTAATAAGCAAACTATCTTAAATGTCACTATCTTACATACTACATTTCATAGATTTTGACTGGTAACTATTCATTAAATAAAGGCTATTTTACATCCTCATATTTTTGGTTAAATTCTTTTGCTTGGGATAATGTTTTCAATCAAAAAAACAACTCAAATACCTTTATAAAACCCAGTGAAAATGGGTGTTTCAATGCTCTGGTTGGAATCAGAAACATTTCTGACTATTCTCCATTCGGTGTTTTGCTCCCAGAAAGGACGGTTGAAAGTGCGTTTTACAGAAGAGGATTTCAAGGCCAAGAACACGATGATGAGGTGAAAGGAGAAGGTAACTCCATCAACTTTAAATACCGCATGCATGACCCTCGGGTTGGGAGATTCTTTGCGGTGGATCCGTTGGCAAAGAAATATCCAGATTTAAGCTTGTATAATTTTGTCAATAATACTCCCATTGTTGCCGTAGATCCTGATGGAAGAGAAATATGGATTGTATATCAATCCAAAGATGCAAATGGAAAACCTTATATAAATCAAGTGCAATATAAAAATGGGAAATTATATGATGTAAATGGCAAAGAATGGGATGAAAGTGGGTACGGAACGAATTACATAAAAGCAGTAAAAAAGGATTTGGATCAGCTTAAAAAGGATCATAAGGATGCGAAAAAAATGGTTGAGGAAATGGAAGCCAGCAATTCGTATGAACACTACATTTCTAATCGAGGAAATATTATTAGTGATGAATTCGAAAGGGATAATTTCGATTCGAAAGGAGTCTTAGCAAGAAATTATAAATTATCGAAAAAAGAAGGTACCGAATCCGATGGATCTTGGACAGTATATAATCCATGGCGTTGGACTGAAGTATATACTAGTGAAGGTGAGCCATTTGAAGGTAATAGTGACACAGGAACCTCGAATAATATTGCAGTACCTAGATCAACGTTGGCTCACGAGTTATATCATGGATATGATTATCAATTAGGCACAACCTCTGATGACATTATAAATGTTAATGGAAATGAAATAAAACAAAGTGAAATTGATGCTGTGAATATGGAAAATAAAATTCGTAAGAGCGCAGGTAATCCAGCAAGAGTAAAATATGGGGGAATCGACATTCCTAAAGAAAAATTAAAAGATTAATAAAAAAATGAAATCGATAAATATATTATTGATCGTATTCTTTTTATCGGGATGTGAAGACTTAAAAAAAAATAATCATATAGAGCCTCAATCTTTTGCAGATGTTGCTCTGTCTGATCTTAATGAAGGAAGTTGTTACGTAGTAATAAAGTTGAAACCTGTCAAAAATGAAAAAAACAAAATACTAATCATCCAAAATTCTATGTTGTACGGCATTTATCGGAAGGAGTATAAATGGGAATTCAATAAATACAATGAGGAGTTCAATAATGTACTAACAGATTCGAATAAAAGATATCATGTCCCAAATTCATTAAAGGAAAAATTAGAACCGTTTATTTATGGTGAAAATGAATTCGTATTCAATCAAAAAGAATTAATGAACGCTAAGAATGATAAATTTTATTTGAATAAGTTAAACGAAAAAGAAAAAAAACAATTGATTTATTATCTATTCAAAGATGAAATATTAGTTAGACAAGATGACCTTTCAGGTAGATATGTTATTGAATGAACAATAAGATTATAGAAATTCTTTTTTAGATTTTTCATGATAGTTCAGAAATGACTTCCCTCCAAAACCCCTCCAAAACCAACCCTTCCCACCGACGGGTTGGTATCAGAAACATTTCTGACTACTCTCCGTTCGGTGTTTTGCTCAAGGAAAGGACCATTGAAACGGTCAATTTCAGATATGGATTCCAAGGACAAGAGAGTGATGACGAGGTGAAGGGGGAAGGAAACTACATCAACTTCAAGTATAGAGGGTATGACCCTAGAATCGGGCGATTTTGGTCGCCAGATCCTAAAGAAACCGAATTCCCTTGGCAAAGCACCTATTGTTATGCGGCTAATTCACCTATATACTTAATTGACGAGGAAGGAGCTGGACCAATTGTTGGTTTGTTGCGATTCATGACCTGGGGAAATCGAGTATTAGCGGTAGTAACTGGAAAAACAATAAAACAGAGCGTCTCTGCCTCCTTCTTTGCAGGAATACCTTCTTTGGGCGTTGGAGGAAAGGGTGAAGTTGGTGTTGCTGTAGACAAAAGAGGAAATATCGGTTTTTATGGTTCGGGAGACGTTTTTGCTGATGCTACATTATTTGGTGAGCAAAATTATAAGAATCAAAGTGCTCCAACGCATGGGGCTTTTTCTTTGGGTGCTTCAGCCACAGTAACAGCAAGCTATTCTTTTAGCAAAAGAGACAATGTTACGGAATTAGCGGGTCCAGGTCTTGGAGGCGTTGGGGTACCAACTTTTGATATGAAAATAAAAGGTGCGTATGGCTTAGCTGGTGGTCTTAATATAGGTGAAGATGAACTAGGAGGAGAGGTTGGTGTTGGTATAGGTGGAGGACTTTCAAATATCAGTTCCAGTACATTTGTATTTGCCACAACCTTGGGTGAATTAAATAAACTAGAAAATAACATAATTAAGGCAACTGCCCAAGCTCTTAAAAAGAATGGGAAAGTCACGTATTCCGAGCAGAAACAAGGAGAATGGACTACTTTATCTGCTCAAGTTTCTTACACAGATAAAAAAGGAAAAGCAATTATTAAAGAGTATAATTTGATATCATATAAGGGGTCAAAAACAAAGAATTTAATAGAAACAAAAGGGGTGAAAAAGAAATGATGAGTAAAATGTTTTTCTATTTCTTATTGGTTGGCCTATTGTTTTCAGCTTGCTATAATGACAACCATTATATCATCAACAGAGGAGTGGAGATTCATAAGAATTACTCGTCTGAATTAGAAGATTTATTGCCATTGTTTGATAGTACATTTTTAGACTCTTGTAATGTGTTTCACATTAACATGTCTCCAAGAACAAAGCTTTTTGTGCAAGAAGGTTCAATTGATCATTTGTATGACTCTTCTCTTGTTCGAATTATTTCTAAAAGTCAAGAGGAGGAAATTCGAAAAAAGAAGCCTAGAAAGGAGCTTGTAGGTATCTGGTATTTAAAAAATGTCTTTTTGGCTTTTGTTATTGATGATGCTAATCATTACAGCTTAGACTTGTCTTATTTAGTGAGGATTATCGACTCTACTAAATTTAATTCTGTTTACAATAATTTTAAATGTTACAGTGAATTAAGTGCAATTGATAAAAAATCAAGTAATTGGATTTATCCTGTTGATGAACAATGGAGTATATGTACGGGGGATTTAGTTCACAATGGTTCAGATTCAATATGCTTTTACTTGAAATCAAGATAATATGATTGAACTATTTATTATTTTTTTTGTATTAACCTTTATGAGTTATTTAATTGCTAAAAGGTTTCGAATTTTCCCTAAATGGTTTTTGATATTTCTAGGTTGGTGTGGTGTTTTATCAATTTTTGTAGCATTAAAGTACTATATTAATGGATTATTGTTTTTATCCTTCAAAACACTCGTAATGAGTCTTATAATGTCCAGTTTTAGTTATTTTTCATTGAAATTTAAAAATTTTAGATAACCATATTCTTTTCAGTGATTTACTTGATTATTTCACTGTTATTTTCTCTATATTAGTTAGTTCACAGTTCAAAAATTTTGACCGATAACTCATCGTTGAATAAAAATGAATTTATTCACCCATATTTTGGGACAAATTCTTCGGTCCAGAATATTGCATACAATCAAAAAAACAACTCAAACACCCCTATAAAACCCAGTGAAAATCGGTGTTTTAATGCTCTGGTTGGAATCAGAAACATTTCTGACTACTCTCCGTTCGGTGTTTTGCTCAAGGAAAGAACGGTAGAAGGGGCGTTTTTTAGGCAAGGTTTCCAAGGTCAGGAACACGACGATGAGGTAAAAGGAAACGGCAACTCCATTAACTTCAAATATCGTATGCATGACCCACGAGTGGGTAGGTTTTTTGCAGTGGATCTGCTTTCGAAAGAATATCCTTGGTATACACCTTATTCATTCAGTGGAAATGAAGTAACTTATAAAATTGAATTTGAAGGGCTGGAACCTGCTGACAATAAACTTACATCGAGCAACGTTGGAAAATCATTCATTGGTGTTTCTCATGCGAAAGGACAAGAGGGTCTAAAATATTATTGGAAATTATGTGCCAATCCAAGTAAAACTGCAATGTGGTGGGAACAAGGGAATAAATACATACCACCTCCCCAAGTTAAGAAAATTGACCCGCTAATTGCAGAATTACAATCTTACAATCAGATCTCAGACAATAATTCGGCAAGCAATTATTCAATAAAGATCAACTTCAATCTGATTAATATGCAAAGAAAATCTGGAGCTCAACAATTAATGGATGAGGCGTGGAATAAGGGTGATTTTGGGGGGTATCTAAGGCATTGGGCACGAACGTGGGATTCAGAGTCAACTGGAGAGAAAGGATTGTATGAAAGAGGCATTCCATTGATGGCAGCAACAGCGGGAACTATTTTAACATTTGGATCAGGGAGTTTGGTTAGTGGTAGTTTTGCAGGTGCTGCAGCAAATGGAACAGGTAATTTTATTGGCCAATGGGCACAAACAAAAGATATTGGACAAGTAGATTTAGGAAGTTCTTTACTAGCAGCCGGCGGAGGACTAATGAAAAATCCATGGATTGCGACTACGACTACGTCCGTTTTAGATGCAGGAATAGATGTAAAAATTAATAGTGGTTTTAATACAATAGGGTCGAAAGAAAAATCATGGTCCCAAGGTTTTGTGGATTTGGGTTTTGGTATGATTGGCGGTTCTCAAAGTAATTTGATTAAAA
The DNA here is from genome assembly GCA_006227105.1 of Bacteroidota bacterium. GTDB lineage: Bacteria > Bacteroidota > Bacteroidia > Flavobacteriales_D > Crocinitomicaceae > M0103. The sequence goes on along the minus strand of SBFR01000092.1, from coordinate 780 downwards.
AATCAGGTATTAGTAATAATGTAATGAATTCTCGATCACTAATAATTGGTGGGTTACAACAATATGGAAATTCTCAGGTAAATGATCAATTAAATGGAAATAAGTAAGAGAGATATTATAATAGGTACAACAGCAATTTCATTAGTTGTATTCGCAACTATTTGGACTCAAATTTCTATGACTTGGTCAAAAAAAGCTTGTGCCAAAATTACGGGGCTAGAGAGGTCAAGAGGAGTAAAGGTTCTTTTGATTTATAAAAAGGATGGTAAACTAATTCAAGATAGAGTTGACATTTCATATTTTAAATATAAATCCTTGGAAAGATTGCAGCAAAAAGAGTGTTGTGATATAAAATATTCCATTTTTTGGCCGTACAATGTTGATATTATTGATTCTGAATTGAAGGCTGATTAATAGATTTAATTTCAAAAATCAATTTCCTATCGTTAATGATTTTTAGATTTTTGAATCAATAAAAATCAAGTAAAGGTATAAGAAATGATTCGATTAAAATTAGGATATTATAGTGAGTGAAAATGATTTTACATACTTTTAATACTTAAATTCTTTGCTAAATAAGCTAACATAATAAATTGTTAGATTACTCTTTAAACTCATTTATCCTTATCTTACATACTACATTTCATAGATTTTGACTGGTAACTATTCTTTAAATAAAAGTGATTTTATTCCCCAAAATTTTGGGACAAATTCTTCGGTCCAGAATATTGCATACAATCAAAAAAACAACTCAAACACCCCTATAAAACCCAGTGAAAA
>SBFR01000249.1 GCA_006227105.1 Bacteroidota bacterium | reverse complement strand
ATTAAATCTGCAGGATCATTGAAGGTATAGTATATTGTATCATAAACTGGCTCACCTTGTAATTCATGCGATTCAATGTAATTCCAATGTTCAATCCTGTCTGTAATTTGATGGTTGATCTTTTTATAGGACAAACCGGCATAGAACCTAACTTTTTCAGTTGAATATATCCTATACAACAAGTTTCCTCCACATGTATTGCTTGTCACATTATTCCTATCTGCAATGTAATCTTCTGCAGCTTTACTATAGGGTTTCCAAAGATCAAGGTTATAATCGTAATGTGCAGCAATGAAACCAGATTGTCCAAAGGATTCTACTGAAATGAATAAAACGGATATGATGTAAAGTAACCTCATTGTGCTTTAATGTATCTTCTTTCATCTCCGACATTTTCTAAACTTTGATTATAAGTTCCCGCGCGCATAACAAGGGTATCAAAACTTGATTTGAACCAAAGAGCATTCATATATTTAGGATTGTCCGAATTTTTAAAAAAAACAAAATAACCCAGATTTGAACCTTTAAATTCACAAAAGGTATGTCGGTACTTTTTGCTTCTTTCCATATTGAAATAAACGATCAAAGTACCATCTGACTGGACGATTAATTTATCTTTCGTTTCAGTATCAATACACTGCCATTCCCCTACTACTTTCTCAAAGTTAGGACAAGAAGTAAACTCTTTTTTCCTGCAGGAAAAAAGGCCAATTAGGATAAGCAAAAAATAAACTTTATTGAGATTCATTGCTTTTTTACAAATCTAGTTTCATATTCAATATTTTCCGGATTATGTTCATATCCTCCTGAAAAGGAAGTGATTGTGTCAAAAAACTGATTAATTCTTAGCATTAAAGAACCCTCATCTCTAGAGAAGTGAAAATAATTGCCGGTGGAACCAGATTTTAACTCGCAACGTTGATAATAGAAACTTTGTTTTCTTTCCATATTATGAATAAAAACTACTTTCCCACTAATGTCAATTCGAATGATATCTTTCGTTTCAGTATCAATACACTGCCATTCCCCTACAACTTTCTCAAAGTTTGGACAAGAAATAAACTCTTTTTTTCTGCAGGAAAAAAAGAATGGGATTACAACTAAGAACCAAAGAAGTGGTTTCATGCCCTCAAATATTAACAATGAATATACAAGAATTAACGAAGCTCGAATTAGTTTTGTTGATCAAACCCAAAAAGAAAAAGCCCCTAAGGGGGCTTCTATTATTCTTGTACTAAAGTGTTGAACTGATCGAGCAGGTCTTGATAGCTTTTCTTACGCTTTCGGGCCTGATCTGCATAAGCAGCATCCTTATTCTTTTCGTGCGCTTCAATCTCTGCATCCAGCTCTTCCAGCTTCGATTCAAACCCCGTGATCAGGAAATTGATGTTTTGAGGAAGGAACATCTGCGTATAGAATCCGCTGTTGCTTTTCAGGTACCCATAGATGCTGAATGAAGAGGCGATCACTTCCGGTTCCTGGCGGCTCACATAAAAAGTCAAGCTATTCATAACACCCAGCTGATCAAAGCCCTGAAGTACATTTCCCTTGAGCGCCTTTTCAAAGTAGGTCATGGCTTCTGGTCCCGCATATGCTCCATACAATTGAGCAATACCCGACATCATTTTAGATGACTTTTCAGTTTCAAGCTCCTTCGCCAGTCCCATTGCTTTATCCGGGTCTATTTTACCCAATTGTCTAAGCGCAGTGGTGACAACCAGATACGAACTATCTTTTTCGATTCGTTCTGTATAGATCGCGATGTTGCTGTTATTCTCCGAGTTGTTGTTCAGGAAGTTCAACGCCGCTGCTCTTACTTTCGAAACAGGGTCGTTCTTTGCCAGGTCAGAGATCACAGTGAGTCCTTTGGTCTTGTTGTCGCCCTCGAGCTTCACGGCCTTTTCAATTGCTGTAATTCGGATATCCCAGAACGGATCATTCAAGGCATCCAGCACCATTTGTTCGATTGCTGCCCCTTTTCCTTTTGACCCCTGCATCAAACCATCTCTTCTGGTTCTCCATTTATGGCTGTTGTAGAACTGGAAAATATATTGCTCCTGTGGCTTGTTCTCTCTTACTTTCGCCAGCAACATTTCTTGCTGATCATAGATCACACACTTCAAGATGCCATTGAACGGAAATTCAAAAGTTTGTTCAAGCTGATCAACCACTACTTTTTCTGTACGCTTGCCATTCGCATCGCACACCATCATCTGGATCGGCAACTTATAGATCGGAGATAATTCTAAGTTTTGCTTTTGTTTCACGGTTACTTTTACAACTGATCTTTCCGTGTCGATCTCCTGAGAGAAATCAAGTATCGGATGACCCGAGCCAAGGAACCACTGATTAAAGAACCAGTTCAGATCCTCTCCGCATACATCTTCAAAAGCGATACGCAACTGATGGAATTCAGCCGGCTTGAATTTGTTGGTCTGCAAATAATTCTTGATCCCTGCAAAGAATGCCTCATCACCGATGTATGATCTCAGCATATGCAGAATCCTTCCTCCTTTATTGTAAGAATGTCCGTCGAACATTTGTTCTTTATCGTCATAATCGAACCAGATCAGATCATGGTATCCCGACATTTGTGCCGACTGGAAATATCCGTCCATTTCAGCTTCTGCCTGAAAATCGGCTTCATCTTTACCGTATCTGAATTCATCCCACAAGTACTGAGAGTAATTGGCAAACGATTCATTTAATGGAAGGTTTGACCAGGATTCACATGTTACAAGATCACCAAACCAGTGGTGAAATAATTCGTGTGCAATAGTAGACTGATCGTTCTCGTCTAACAGTTCGCGGTCGTTTTTATAAACAAAATCACCAAAGATCACAGCACCGGTATTTTCCATGGCTCCTGAAACGTAATCACGCACGACGATCTGACTGTATTTATCCCATGGATATTCAACACCTAAAAGGTCTGAGAAGTAACGGATCATTTTTGGGGTCTCTCCGAAGATGGATTTTGCATACGGCTCCCATTCCGGCTCAACGTAGTAATTCACATCCATTTTGGTTCCATCCGGACGTGTATAGGTGTCTTTTACTACTTTGAATTCTCCAACACCCATCATGAATAAATACGGTGCATGCGGTAGATCCTGCTTCCAGTGGTCGGTTCTGGTTCCATCTGCATTCTTCTTGGAAGAAACCATCTTACCATTCGATAATGTCACAAATTTATCCTGCACAGTAATGAAGATCTCCTGGGTAGTTTTCGCATTTGGCGAATCAATGGTTGGAAACCAGACAGAGCTTGCTTCCGTTTCGCCTTGAGTCCAGATCTGAGGCATTTTGTTTTTATCTTCTCCTTTTGGATTGATGAAGTACAATCCTTTATCCGACATGATCGCAGCGCTTCCACCAACTGTTCTTTCATCCGGTTTAGCAACATACTTGATGCTTACTGTATAGTTTTCTTTGCGTGTGTATTTTTTATCCAGTTGGATTCTCAAAAAAGAGCTGTCATATGTAAACTTCAATGCTTTATCATTCAAAGAAACAGCGTTGATGTCCATTCCTTTTGCATCAAGGATCAAACTGTCTGATGTATAAAAATGAGGTTTGGCAGTGATCGTAGCTACACCGTTCATTCTGGACAGATCCCAGTTGAAATTCACTTCAAGCTTGGTGTGGATCAGGTCCGTCAAAATAGTTTCAGCTTCTCTGTATACAGGTCTTTCAGTAGGTGTTTCTATGACTTCTTCAACCACTACTTCATTGGAATTGTCGACGATCGTTTTGGGTTCCTTATCGACATTCGAACACGCCATCAGAATTGAGGCAGAAAAGAGAAAAAGAATTTTCTTCATGTTATTCATTTATGGTGTACAAATCTGATGATTTATATCGGAATTGGAAGAAAATTTATTTCAAGGCATCTTGTTTCTGTTATTTTTGCAATAAATAAAGGATAAATGGCAAATCGCGTTTGGAACTTTGACGGTAAGGATGTACTTGGTACAGATGGTGCAGTAGTTGAATGGGAAGACAATTCCTTTTTTACCCTCACGTATAAAGGAGAAGTATTTCATGGAGAATTGATGGAAGACAGATCGGAAGACAATCGATTAAAGATCAAGATCAATCACCGTGTTTTTGAGGTGAAGAAAAAAGGAGAACTTGATGATCTGATCGCTTCGCTTGGACTTGACAAACCGAAGATCAAGAAGTTGAAAGAGCTTCAGGCTCCAATGCCGGGTAGAATTGTGAATGTTGCTGTTGAAGTTGGACAGGAATTGAATCCGGGAGATGAGGTGTTGTCATTGGAAGCCATGAAAATGGAAAACGTTTTGAAAGCAGAAGGAATAGGAAAAGTGAAAGCGATCCTGGTATCAAAAGACCAGGTAGTAGACAAAGGATCTGTTTTGATCGAATTCGAATAAGATAGAGAACTAGAAATACAAAAGGGGAGCAACTGCTCCCCTTTTTTAGTTTTTTACGGCGGCCAATTCAAAGGCCTGTTTAATAATAATCGGGTACTTCGTACCAAATTCGACAATACACCACTCTTGAAATTTTTTGACCTCTTCGGCATCTTGGATCCATTTGAGTGCTTTGTGAAGTTCTTTTTGAAACAACTTGGCATCAAAACTCACCTTAACCAGGATCTTTTTAGTCAGTTCAAGCATAGCTACAATGGTTTGTTTGTTCTCTCAAATTAACGAAAACGTTTTAAAAAAAGTATACCCCAATGTGTTAAAAAATGAAAAAGGGGCTATTTGCCCCTTTTCTATAATGTGTGTTCAATGAATCAAATTAAGGAATGATCTTCTTTTTGATCACCTGGTAGATCTCCAGCGTTGTTTTGTCATACACATAGATCAAAACGTGCATGTTCTCCGGATTGTGGCCTGTTGGAGTTCCGTTTTGAGGATACAACTGATCGGGTAGGATATAACTATAATTCACATAGTATTTTCCATTGGTCATCATTTCAGAAGTTAAAGTCTGACCCCAGGTTAGCCCATCAAGTGAACCACGCATAATGTCTCTATGAACGTAGTCATTGATAAGTGCGTTGTTTACGTTTTGAGGAGCAACAAGTGTGTCTTCGATCAACCATGCGACTATTCCTAGGTCATTGGTGATTGATGCATCCACCTTTTCGATCTCAGTATGAAGGAAGAATCCGTGCGATGGAGTTTCATAGTAATTGAGCTTCGCCTTGATCTTCACTTTTAAAGAGGAATTCATTACATCATTCACTCTTGTCGACCAGGATCCTGAAGCCGAAAAGTATTCTCCAGCTACATTTGT
>SBFR01000123.1 GCA_006227105.1 Bacteroidota bacterium | reverse complement strand
GGAGCAAGGCGGAAGCGTAGTGTTAATGTCGCATTTGGGTCGACCAAAAGACGGACCTGAGGATAAGTTCTCCCTTCGTCACATTGTTGCGCATATATCGAAGGTCTTAGGAGTAGATGTGAAATTTACGGATGATTGTATTGGTAAAAAAGCGCTGGAAATGAGCTCTTCATTGAAGCCTGGTGAAGTGTTGATGCTGGAAAATGTCCGTTTTCACAAGCGTGAAACAGCAGGAACTGAAAGTTTTGCGGAAGAGCTGGCTAAACACGGCGATGTGTACATCAACGATGCCTTCGGAACTGCACATAGAGCACATGCTTCTACAACCATTGTCGCGAAGTTTTTCCCGAACGATAAAATGTTTGGTTACCTGATCGAAGGGGAAATCAAGGCAGTGGACAAAGTATTGAATTCAACTGAAAAACCTCTTACTGCAATAGTTGGGGGTGCAAAAGTATCTTCGAAGATCACGATCATTGAGCGTTTACTGGATAAGGTCGACAACTTGATCGTTGGAGGAGGGATGGCCTATACATTCGTGAAAGCGAACGTTGGAAAGGTTGGTTCTTCACTGGTGGAAGATGATTACCTGGATGTTGCCCGCAAGATCATGTCAGATGCAAAAGCAAAAGGAGTGAATTTGTATATCCCTACAGATACAGTGATCGCTGATAAATTTGACAACGAGGCCAATCGCAAGACGGTTAAGATCGACGAAATTCCCGATGGATGGATGGGATTAGATACAGGGGCTGAAACATCGGAAGCTTGTCGTGAGATCATATTGAATTCAAAATTGATCCTTTGGAACGGACCAATGGGCGTATTCGAAATGGAAAACTTCCAGCAAGGGACAGTTGATGTAGCTAATGCCATTGTTGAAGCAACTTCAAACGGAGCTTTCTCATTGATAGGCGGTGGTGATTCAGTGGCTGCGATCAACAAATTCAAGCTTGCCGATAAGGTTTCTTATGTTTCAACAGGAGGTGGAGCAATGCTCGAATACCTGGAAGGAATTGAATTGCCGGGAATCAAGGCGATAAAAGAGTAAACGGTTCTGGATTTAATATTCAAAAAGGAGCGAATTGCTCCTTTTTTTTGTGCCCGCTGTAACTTTTCGGTAACTTGCCAGTCTTACCTCTGAAACGAACAAAAAAGGATGACTGCCAAAGAGTACAATCTGGCCATTGATGAATATGCTGACGGGATCTTCCGTTTTGCTATGAAGCATCTCCGCAATGAGATGTCGTCAAAAGATATTGTACAGGAGGTATTCACCAAAGTTTGGATCAAACATGAGGAGATCAGCTATGAAAAAGTAAAGTCCTATTTGTTCACTTCAGCATACCACACTATACTTGACTGGATCAAAAAAGAAGGGAAAAGTGGTGATATAGAGTATGCAGGTAAAGAAAGAGGATTTGAAGATTCAACGGCATTCGATCTCAAGGATATTTTGGAGGAGGCACTTGATAGGTTGCCTGAGATCCAAAAGACGGTGGTGATGCTAAGGGATTATGAAGGATACAATTATGCTGAAATTGCTGAAGTTACAGGCCTGACAGAATCTCAAGTTAAAGTGTACATCTTCAGGGCCCGACAGTCGTTGAAGGAGTATATAAAGAAAATAGAACTCGTTGTATAATGGATAAGATCAGTATTTTCAATTATGAGGCTTTTTACCTGGATTACCTGGAAGGTAACCTGGGCGAAGAGGATACTGCCTTGTTGATGGAGTTCCTCAAAAAACATCCTGAACTCAGAATGGAAGAGGAAGAACTTCCAGTTTTGCAATCGCCTTCGTCTTCGTTAGATAAAGATTTCTTGTCAACACTTAAACAAGTTGACCTTTCCACAGATACCATAACTGCAGGTACAGTTGAGCAATTTATGATCGCTTCTATCGAGGGTCAGCTCAACTCGCAGAAACAGATCGAGCTGGATAACTATCTGTCTGTAACACCAGCGGCGGAAAAAGAAATGGAGTTGTTCAAGAAGACAATTCTACCTGCTACAACTGTGATCTTCGATGGCAAGGAAGACCTAAAGAAGAAAAAGACCATCGTGTTATGGCCTTACCTTTCGATTGCGGCCGCAGCGGCAGTGATCGCCTTTTTTGTTTGGATCGGAGTTCGGACAAATGTCACTGAGGTTCCTTCCTATGCAAAGAAAAATACGCCCGAAATCAAAAAAGATGAGCGTAAATTGGAGGAGGAACCAATAATCAATCGGGATCAATTTGTAGCGGATCAGGATCAAACAACAACGTTGCCTGAGAAAGGAATTGCACTCCCAGATGACCATAAAGAAACAAAGGGTGAAGGCGCTCAACCTAGAAAAGAACTGGATAAGATCAATGATATGAGAACCAGGACGGCAGGAAATCTTACCTTGGCCATGTTCAATGAAGAACCTTCTCGAATTACTCTACCGTCTCAGTCAACCCCTGTACAACAGGTACGATCCGATTATGCCTCACTTGGATTTGATCAAATGAGTAATCCGATCAAACCGATCACAAAAAAGATCGCAGAAGTGACCAATAAGGAGATTGATTTCAGATCTGCTAAACCTTCCAATAGGAATTCAGGTGGATTCTTCCTTAAGATCGGTAGCCTGGAGATCTCTCATAAAAAACACTGAATTTCAATAGATTGATTTTAGTTTGAATTGAGCCGAAAAGGATCAATCAGGGTAGACTTTATTTACTATATTTATCGTTCTGCCTTGCTATGAAAGAAACCAGTTTTATCCAGCAGAATAAAGAGAAGTGGTCGCGCTTCGAAAAGCTGTACGCCGATGGCTCTAAGGAGCCTGAGGAGCTGAGCGATCTGTATATGGATATCACCGATGACTTGAGCTATGCCCAAACCTTTTACAAGCGAAGAACCGTTAGAGTTTATCTCAATCAATTGACTCAAAAAGTCTTCCTGGGAGTCAACAAGCAGAAGGGTCTTTCATTAAAGAAGTTCATCACCGTCTGGAAAACATCCCTTCCAATTGAGATCTATAAGGCAAGAAAAAGTTTGCTTTTCGCATTGGTGACTTTTCTGATCTACATGGGGATCGGAATTATCACGACTCATTATAATCATGATTTCCCTCGAATTGTCATGGGCGATATGTATGTGAACATGACACTCGAGAACATTCAGAAGGGAAATCCTTTGGCTGTGTATGAATCTCCGGATCAGCTGTCCATGTTCATCATGATCACGACAAATAACCTTAAGGTAGCATTCCTCACCTTCTTCGCAGGATTTTTCTTTACACTGGGAACGCATCTTTTATTGTTTTCCAATGGAGTAATGTTAGGGTCCTTTCAATATTTCTTTCATTTGAAGGGATTGTTGATCACCAGTTTTTTGGGGATCTGGATCCATGGTGCCTTTGAGATCTCAGCCATCGTTCTGGCAGGAGGAGCAGGTATAACTGCTGGGAATGGCTTTCTTTTCCCGGGATCCTATTCTCGCTTACAAAGCATGCAGCGGACAGTAAAAAGTGGGTTAAAGATCATGATGAGTCTTGTGCCGTTTATCATTGCTGCCGGTTTCCTTGAGAGTTATGTGACGCACAATTATCAGTCGTTACCCGACTGGTCCAAATGGACATTGATCTTGTTTTCATTCGCGGTCATCCTGTTTGTATATGTGTTTTACCCGATCTATGTGGCACGGAAGCATCCGGAGCTACTCGAGGAGGACGATCTTGGAGATCAGACCGAAAGGACTCCAGTGCTCTTATACAAGATGAGAGGGATTGGTGAGGTAATGTCAGATAGCTTTACCTTGTTCAGATCATTGATCGGAAGTATAGTCGGTAAAATATTCATCATTGTTGCACCATTGGTCGGTTTGATCATGTATTTGCAGGCGGGCAACTACGCTGAGGATATGGGGTTGAGACATTTTTACGATTGGGTAGTTCAGTTAAGGATTCTATTTGGCTATAATTTCTCGAATCCAATGGACCTTTTGGTTTTCTTTCTTTGGTCTGTAATCTTAGCCTTAGTGCTGGCATCTGTGTTTCATTCGGTAAAGTTTAAAGATCAAAAAGAGGGAGTAATGCCTTTTTTCAAATACCTGATCAAAAATTTTCATTGGATCTGGCTTGGAAATTTGATCATGTACCTATTTGTATTTGGTCTGCCTTGGTATGTTTTGATATGGGCTGTCTTTATTGCCCCCTTGTTTTTTATTCAGTCTGCTGTCTTTGGACTTGATGAACGGCCTGCTGGTACAAGATGGACACGTTCCTGGTCATATTCGGCCAATCGTTATGGAACTTCATTGATGGTGATCCTGATGTCAGTCTTCATTGTCTTCATCATTTCTCAGCCCATTGCGTTCATTTTTAGTTTTCATGAGCCATTCAATGATCAACCCCTGGTGAGGGATCTTTTGGATATGCTGGCAGACACGGTGAAAAGAGTTGCCATGATCTATACAGATGAGCATATTTTCTGGAGTAATATCGTGAGACAGATCGTCTACCTGCTCTTTTCATTTATGGTGATCATTTTCATGGGAATTACCATGGCTGTTAGCTATTATTCATCCAGGGAAAAAGAAGAAGCCGTTTCACTGAGGGAGGCTTTCAAGCGATTTGGAAAACGTAGTCGATTAAACGAATCTCAAGCCGATTTTGAATAGACTGCTTTCCATATTGATCCTTGTTATTTCATTTTCCGGTTTCTCTCAGGAACAAAAGACCGTCGAAAAAAAATGGAAAGAAACTGTAAAGCGATACGAGTACCAGAAAAGTAAAAATTACAACGGCCCGAAAGATTATTATGGCACCAGCCCTACAGGAATGAAGGGGGTGGATAATGATAGAGATCAACAGCCAAAGGGACACACTTCTCCATCTCAGATCGATTACGTCAGGAATAAAGGAAAACAAAAAGGGAACGGGGGAGATATGCCCAATGATCCGAAAACAAAAATGCCGGATCCCATCAAATTACCTGAATTTGATCCACCTGACATCGATCCACCAGATGTGAATCTTCCGGATGTAGATCCACCGACCATTTCACCGGAAGTTTGGAAGTTTCTTTTGATCCTGATCATTGCAGCTCTTGTGGTCTTTTTGATCTATTGGTTGATTAAATCACGAAAACCTTCTAATAAAAAGGTGGCAGGAACCTTTGTGGATATGGACTGGAATCCAGAGATCATCTCAAAGACAGAACTTGAGCTCAGATTGGATGAGGCGCTTGCGAATGCCAACTATCGGGAAGGAGTAAGGATCTATTTTACCTTTATTTTAAAGGAAATGATCCGTTTGAACTGGATCAGATGGAGAAAA
>SBFR01000192.1 GCA_006227105.1 Bacteroidota bacterium | reverse complement strand
GGTTTAGCGAACATGAAGCTTTTGGGCCTTGATCCAAGTAAAGTTGACGTAAATGGTGGAGCTGTAGCTCTAGGTCACCCTCTTGGTAATTCAGGATCCAGAATCATTGTTACTCTAATCAATGTGCTCAAGCAAAACAATGGAAAGATCGGTGGTGCAGGTATCTGTAACGGAGGTGGTGGTGCCTCGGCAATGATCATCGAAAATATTTGATCTCAATCAAAATTAAAAAGCCCCTCAATGAGGGGCTTTTTTTTATACCTTCTTGTTCGGTAGTACGGCTTTGTAAAGTGATTCGTACATCGGTAAGATCTTTTCAAGAGAAAACACTTTTGATCTTTCTTTCGCTCGCTTTTTGAAGGCATCAAGTATTTGGTCGTCTTTCAAAATACTCAATGCATTTTTCGCCATATCGTCAACGTCTCCAACATTTGAAAGGTAACCAGTTTCACCATGAATATTAACCTCCGGAATTCCGCCTGAATTAGATGAAACCACAGGAACACCAACTGCCATTGCTTCCAAAGCAGCCAAACCAAAGCTTTCTGTCTCAGAAGGCAAAAGGAAAAGATCCGCTATTTCCAGAACGTGAGAAGTATCCCTCACCTTGCCCAGGAAAATGATATCATCGCAATGACCGTATTCTCTGCATAGTCGCTCAATATTATATCTTTCCGGACCATCACCAACTAAAATCAACTTTGCAGGAATCTCGTTTCTTACTTTTGAGAAAACGTGCACTACATCATCAACTCTCTTTACCTTTCTGAAATTCGAAACGTGGCAAAGAATCTTTTCATGCGGAGCTGCATATTTACAGCGAAGTTGTTTATATTCCGAATCTTCCTGAGTTTCTGAAATGACAAAATTCGGAATTACATGGATCTCTCGATTCGTATCAAAATGTTCGTAGGTACTTTGTTTTAGACTTTCCGAAACAGCCGTTACTGCATTCGATTCATTGATACAAAAGGTGATCACCGGTTCAAATGAAGGATCCTTCCCAACAAGTGTAATATCCGTTCCATGTAATGTAGTAATGAAAGGTATTTCTATCCCTTGCGATTTCAAAATTCTGCTTGCCATAAATGCTGCGGAAGCATGTGGTATAGCATAGTGAACGTGTAAAAGGTCTAGTTTTTCATATTTTACCACATCCACCATTTTCGAAGTTAGCTCAGTCTCATAAGGCTGATATTCGAATAACGGATAATCAGAAACGGCAACCTCATGATAATAGATATTCTCTCTGAAACTCCCTAACCTAACCGGCTGTGAGTAGGTAATGAAATGAATTTGATGTCCTTTAGCCGCGAGTGCTTTACCTAACTCTGTTCCAACCACCCCACTTCCGCCAAATGTTGGATAAAGTACAATTCCTATTTTCATAATTTTCTTCCTGTTTGAGGAACGATAAAATTAGTCATTATTCGGATATAGTGTTGTTCTGTGTGTTAGCTTCGAAGCTTGATAGGCAATGAATGAAAAAGGTATTGCCCCCAGAATATCGATACTGTAATGAATTCGTTGGATCATCAATAAAATTCCCAGAAAACATGCAAGAACAATGAAAATCACCCTCTTTGAAATAAAGAATAACAACAATAACAATCCGGTGTGTCCACTAAAGAAAAGATCAGAATCGATCTTTGAAGGATAAATGAGTTCATTTAAAAAAGGATCAATAAGATCCACAACGTCAATTGGTTCCCTTAAAGGAACTAAGGTCATTGTGAACATTCTTAAAATGATCAGAAAAGCATAAGCCAAAATCCCGTAGCTGATCTTTATAGGATGAGAATATTCAAAAACAAGAAATAAAATTAAACTACCATAGGTAATTGAGAAAATTGGGATAGACATATCCTTCGCAGGAAGCCAAGCATAAAACGGATCATCGAATCTCCAGGACAATTGATCTGCCATTGGCTCGTGGTAGGATAGAAATTGTATAAACAAAAGCGCACTGATCAATAGAAATAATGCCGAAATTGAAAGAGAGACCAATGTTTTCTTCGTCATTTTCTCCTTGTTTTAACAGCTTCGTATATGACCCTCTGAACCTCTGTTCGGACATTCATGTCCCTTATCTTCCAGTTCTCAGCATCAGGATTCACTCTATTCGACAGAAAAACAAAATTGATTCCTGTCTCAGGATCAGCCCAAGCCAATGTTCCCGTAAATCCACTATGTCCGAAACTTGAAGACGAAGCAAGCTCATGACATGTTCCACCTCCTCCTTCAACTGGCCTATCAAAACCAATTCCTCTACGATTGCCTTTGAACTGCGCTTTGGTAAACTCTTCGATAACCTCAGATTTCAGATATTGAACTCCCCCATACTTTCCTTTGTTCAACAACATTTGCATCAAAGAAGCAAGATCAGTGGCATTACTGAACAAACCGGCATGACCTCCTACCCCTCCTAACATTGCCGCCCCTGGATCATGTACAAAACCATGGATCAACTGTTTTCTGAAAACCTTATCATTTTCAGTTGGAGCGATCATGCTCAGCGGAAAGACTTTATAGGGTTCAAACTTCATCGATCTCAAGCCCATCGGATTGTATAATTCTTCATACAGAAAATCATCCAAGCTTTTGCCAGATCGACCTTCAAGGATCTTTTTCATAAAGTAATACCCTAGATCAGAATAAAGATATTTCTTGGGACCCAAAGGAGCACTTGTGATCTGATCATAAATTGAATCAACATATGACTCCTTCAACCACAGATCTTTTGCAACATGAAGTGTATGGGTTCCCTTTTTTGTTTCGGAATATAAGGATGAGTTCAATTGCCCGTTCGTTAACGTACGTTTAAAAAATGGAATCCAGGCAGGTAATCCAGCCTGATGGGCCATCATCTCACGAATCCTTATTGTACCATATTTGTTTCCTGTCAGATCCTTCAGGTAAAATTGAAGATCCTGATCGAGATCCACTTTTCCAGCTCCAACCATATGGATCAGACCAACTGTAGAACCTGCAATTTTGGATACAGATGCAATATCATACATCGTATTGTCTTGAACCTTTTTCGTATCATCCGAAGCAATGGTCCCATAATTCCTTCTAAAAAAGATCTTACCGTCAACAGCCGCAACGACTTGACAGCCGGGAAATGCACCTTTTTTAATTGCGTTTTCAACGATCTTGTCAGCCTCTAATAACTTCACGGTATCTATTCCTAATTCTTCGGGAGATGAAAATTTGAGTCGTCCACCCCAGGGCAGCTGTATCCCATGCGCACGTTCAAATGTACCTGGTACATGAATGGGAAGTTTACCAATGGCTGGAATTGCTCCAAAGATCAATTGAGAAACAGCATCCTGTGCCAAGTAATAGTTTTCATAGGCAATTACTACTGAATTGAATTTGGATAAATCCTTTTTCTTTAATGCCATAGGATTCCCAAAAAGAATAAGATCGAAGTTTCCTAATTCAGGCAAAAATCGATTTAGACTATCAATTGTTCCTTTAAAACCATAGTCATTTTTTGCTCTAACAGTGTTGGAATGCGCTGCAAATACAATTCGATCGTACTTTTTTACATGTGCATTCAGCTCCTTTTTAAGATCGGCCACAGAAAAATAATGAGCATGATCAACGCTAGCAAAACGATCAATACCCTTTCTTAAATGAAAGGTGTGCATTCCAATTGAAACCCTAAGGATTTTTTTGTCCAGGCGATCAATAGGCAATGACTTCTCCTCATTCTTGACCAAAGTAACGGCCTTTTCATACACTTCTGTGCAAAGTTGTTTTCTTTCCGAAGGAGAATAACGCACGTATGTGTCCTCATTGTCAAAGATGACTTTGTGCTTGGCCTTCAAGATCTTTAGACATCTTTCGTTTATTTCAGCAAGGCTGATCGACCCTGAATCGACTTTCTTTTTGATCGCATTGATTGCTTCACCTACACTTTCTGGGAATAAAAGAATATCGCAACCAGCCTCAAAAGCTTTCACAACCACTTCGGTCTTTCCATAACGATCAGACACTGCCTTCATATTAAGCGCATCAGAGATCACTAACCCTTTGAATCCAAGATCGTTTTTAAGGAAATCAATTGATTTTTTTGAAAGACTCGTCGGTGTACCCGAATTATCCAAAGCAGGAACATTCAGGTGTCCAACCATAATACTGGATGTATTTGCACGTATTCCTTCTCTGAAAGGTTCAAGGTGAATGGCACTTAATTCCTTCATGGATGCATCTACAGTCGGTAATCCATGGTGAGAGTCCACCTTTGTATCACCATGTCCCGGAAAATGTTTTACGGATGCTAGAACTCCATTTGTCTCAAAAGCATTTACAAAAGCTCTAACATGATCACCTACTTTCTTAGGGTTCTCTCCAAACGATCTGAAGCCTATCACAGGATTATCCGGTTCAATATTTACGTCCGCAACAGGAGAAAAATTCATATGTATCCCCAGATCACGGCATTCCTGAGCCATTGCTTCTCCGATTTGCGAGGACAACTCAAGATCATCTGCTGCACCAAGCGTATAAGCATATGGAAATCTCTCCTCTCCAAATAACCTCATTTGAACTCCCCATTCTGCGTCCATTCCAATTAACAAGGGCACTTCGGCGACTGACTGAAATCTCGAAACTGCCGATTTCAGATCTTTGCGATCTCCTTGAAAGAAGATCAAACCCCCAATTTTCAGATCTTTCACTAGCCTTTCAGTTTCTGCCAACTCTTTTTCGGCATCGGAAGAGTACACAGCCACCATAAAAAACTGAGCGATCTTTTGTTCAAGAGAAAGTGTTTTAAGTTTATTCTCTGCCCAATTCGCCTGATCTTTTCGAATTACAGGTTTATTCATTCCGGAATCCTTGACTGAAAGAAAGCACACACCGATCATCAACAAGATGAGGGATTTAGGCAGACCGGAAAATGAAGTTTTCATGAGACGAAATTAATGAGTTTTACGTTAATCTTACCATATTCTCTACTGACCATTTGTCATGAAAAAAGTGGTGGAATAAAAATTGTTAAAAGCTATGTGCCTTGAGGCAATTTCTTAAATTTGTGTATCATAGTTATGCAACTTAAATTTCTATCAAAAGTTACTCAACCGAAGCAGTTTCAATTTACGCCTCGATTTTATGATGAGCGTAAGGAACGACTTGAGCTTAAAAGAGCTCAGTTTGATGCATTGAAACAAAAGGACATGAGTCCTGATGAGCGCAAGGAAGTTTTAAGACAAGCAATGCAAGAAAGTTGGTCAAGGACTCAAAATTCTGCGCATATCCGCAAGTCCTACAACATTCGAATCCTGTTGTTGATCTTGTTTTTGCTCGGTTTAGGGTATTTTATCTTTAATGGTTTAGATGACGTAGACACCGTCGTTCGTAAATTGGTATAAAATGAGCGGTGTTATTCATTTACTTCCAGACCACATCGCTAATCAAATTGCAGCCGGTGAGGTAATTCAACGACCAGCTTCTGTCATTAAAGAAACCGTCGAAAACGCGATCGATGCCGGTGCCACTGACATCAAAGTTATCGTCAAAGATGCCGGAAAGACGCTCATCCAGATCATCGATAACGGAAGCGGAATGAACGCTGAGGATGCCGTACTTTGTTTTGAAAGACATGCGACCAGTAAAATTTCTGTAGCTGATGATCTCTTTGCATTAAAGACAAAAGGTTTTCGAGGAGAAGCACTCGCCTCCATTGCTGCTATAGCTCATGTGACGTTAAAAACCAGACTACACAGTGAAGAAACGGGTAATTTGATCCAGATCGAAGGCAGTAAAATAACAAATCAAGAAGAAACCATTTGTTCGAAAGGCACATCCATTGAGATTAAAAACCTCTTTTACAATGTTCCGGCACGGAGAAATTTCTTAAAATCTGACAGTGTTGAATTTGGACATATTCGTGAAGAGTTCATCCGGATTTCTATGGCACATCCTGACTTGAACTTCTCCTTATATCACAACGACACCGAAGTTTATCGACTGGTTTCTGGAATTCTTCGAAAAAGGATCAACGACATTTTAGGAAAGTCCTCAAATGACAAACTTGTTCCGATCGAAGAAAAGACGGACATTGTAACACTATCAGGATACGTTGGAAAACCGGAGTTTGCCAAGAAAACTAGAGGAGAACAATACATCTTTGTCAATAATCGCTTTTTCAAAGACGCTTATTTCAACAATGCAATCAGCAAGGCTTTCGACGGATTATTACCCCAAAAGTATTTCCCTTCCTACTTTTTGTTTCTGGAAATTGACCCTTCTAGAATCGATGTCAACGTACATCCGACAAAAACGGAGATCAAGTTTGAAGAGGAAAGATCGATCTACCCTATCATTCTAAGTAGTATCAGACAGGCCCTAGGTAAATACAACATTTCACCAACTTTGGATTTTGAACAGGAAACCAGCTTTGACTTACCTCATTCCATGCGTAATATGCCGGTGGTAGAGCCGACGATCAAGGTTGATCCAACATATAATCCGTTTAAAACCTCTTCTGATTCTTCTTCAAGATCCTCAGGAAATAACTTTACCAAGGCGATCAAAGCAGAAGGTTTCGGTAATAAAGACCTCAACCCGAAGGACTGGGCGGCATTTTACAACATTGATGAAGCCGATGAACCTATTCAAGAAAAAATAGAAATTGAAGTTGAAGAAAGCTCGCTTGATGTTCGACAACTCGTTTTCAAAGGACGATATATTTTAAGCCCTCTTCCAAGAGGTTTTATGATCATAGATATTCCAAGAGCAGTTGAACGTATTGTTTATGATGAGCTAATTAACAAATTCATTTTAAACCCAATAAGTTCTCAACAATTACTATTTCCAATCACCATTGAGGCTTCTAAAAATGAAGTTGAACATTGGAATGAAAATCGTTCATTACTGGAACGTTTTGGATGGAACTGGACAGTTAATGAAAACCAACTTGAGATCAACGCTGTTCCATCGATACTTCAGGAAGAAGCAATTCAGCCATGCATTCTACAGATTATGGAAAACATTGTTTTTGCGGAGATCGATAAAGGTGAAATCGCTCATGCACTGTCATTGAGCATAGCCTCGTCTGCAGGGAAGATCAAGAAAGTTGAACATCAGCAAAGTGCTGAGCAACTCATTGAAGAATTGTTCAGATGCCCTGAACACAGCTATTCTCCTTCCGGCAAGAAAATACTAGACAAACTTACATTCGAAGAACTTTCAAACAGATTCAGTTAAGATGTTTCAAAATATCCCACAGGTTACCAAAAATATATTGATTCTAAATGTCCTATTTTATGTGGCATCTCTTGTACTTGCCTCTAAAGGATATGATCCGATCAGAATGCTGGGAGTGCATTATGTCAACTCCCCTCTTTTTGAACCCTACCAAATCGTAACCCACATGTTTATGCACAGCCTAAACACACCGTGGCATATCTTTTTCAATATGTTTTTACTTGTGATGTTCGGGTCTCACCTTGAGAGAGTTTGGGGGGCAAAACGCTATTTTATTTTCTATATCCTTGCAGGCCTTGGCGCCTTCGCACTATACAACGCGATTGGAGTCTATGAGCTCATGCAGGCAAAACAAAAACTAATTTCACTCGGGATTGATCCTTTAATGTTCAAAGATCAGATCGAGAAAGCCGATAGTTACAATATCATTTTTCACAACCCTACTTATGATGCACCTGCGATAGTGTACCAAAATATGAGCAAATCTGTTATGGTTGGGGCATCTGGAGCGTTATTCGGTTTACTTGCCGGATTTGCCATGCTTTTCCCGAATACAGAATTGATGCTATTATTTCCTCCCATTCCGATCAAAGCAAAATATTTGATCGGTGCATATGTGGTCTTTGAAGCGTATTTGTCTTTCAATCCAACAAATGATTCCATCGCTCACTTGGCACATGTTGGCGGGGCGCTTGTAGGAGTGATCATTGTTTTGATCTGGCGTCGAACAGATCGTAAAAATTTCTGGTAATATGCAAACGGAAAGAACATTTATCGATGACCTGAAATATCAGTATCAGCATGGCGGAATGACCATTCGATTGCTGATGGCCAACACCTTTGTTTTTTTAGTCATTCAGGTTTTATCTGTTTTTGGAAGATTATTGGGACCGAGCACTGATTCTGCCGTATCAAATGTGCTTCACTCCATTTTTTCACTTGAAACTTCATTTTCAGATTTCATTACTCACCCGTGGGGGATCTTCACCTATTTCTTTGCTCATTTCGGTTTTCTGCACTTCCTCTTAAACATGATCTTCCTCTATTTTTCAGGAAAAATGTTTGAACAGCTTTTTGATCAGAAAAGATTGTTGATCACCTATTTATTGGGAGGAATTGCCGGAGGCCTTTTTGAATTACTTGCCCATATCGTAATCCCTGAAATTCAGGTTGGACAAACGACTGTTGCAGGAGTTGTAGGAGCATCAGGAGCAGTCATGGCGATCTTTACAGCGTTGGCATTCTACAGACCCAACATAAATGTTCTTCTCTTTGGATTATTTCCCGTACGAATAATCATTCTGGCACTCATCTTTATCCTTATGGATTTTATCTCCTTAGGAAACAATGACGGAACAGCTCATTTTGCACATCTTGGAGGTGTTCTAATAGGAATTCTTTCCATTCAAAGGATCCATAGTTCAGGAAACATCATCAATCAAACACAAATGTTTTGGGACAAACTACTAAAATTGTTTTCAAGGGAGAAGCGTTTAAAGGTTAAAAAAGGCGGAAGAACTGCTCAGTTTAAGACTGACGAAGAATATAATCTTTCAGCGAAGCAAAGGCAGGAAAAAATAGATTTGATACTCGATAAAATATCGAAATCGGGATACGAATCTCTTACCAAACAGGAAAAGGATTTTCTATTCCAGCAGAGTAAAAAGTAATTGGATGCTAAAGAAACTGGTGCGATTTTCTTCATTTTTCAAGGTATTGACAATTATTTGTCTTGCAGCATTATTGCTTGCCTATCTCGCACCGTACGTACATCCGAATACATTTAAGATCCTTCCATTCTTTGGTTTGGCCTACCCAATAATTCTGGTTATTACTATCTTATCGCTGATCGTTTGGATATTAGCGAAATCAAGAATTGTCTTTCTGATCCTTTTTGTTCTCTTGTTGGGAGGCAAGCTTCATTTTAGAATGTTGGCGATTGGCTCCAACCTGAAGGAGATTCCTGAAACAGCAAATACACTTACAATTCTCAGTAACAATGTTCATTTACTTGGTCTCTATTCCGGAAATGAGGACGAAAGGAAAACTATTCGAAATGGGATCTTTGAATACATCCAAACGATCGATCCTGATGTCATGTGCTTTCAGGAATTCTACCATCAGGATAAACCAACAAAATTTACGACCAGAGATTCGATTCTTAAGTTTATGAAGATCAAGGATTATCATGAACGATATGCCCACAAACTGAATGGTAGACAGAACTTTGGAGTGATCATTCTTTCGAAATATCCAATGATCGCAAAAGGGGACGTCATGTTCGAAACGCAAAACAAAGATGATTTCAATTATTGCGTCTACGCCGATATCGTAAAAGGAGAAGATACGTTCAGGATCTATAACGTTCACTTACAATCAATTCGATTACAGCGCCAGGAATACAGTGTTTTTGACGAAACAAGTGCAGAAAAACCATCAAGATCAACGATAAGATTACTTTTTGACAAATTGAATGTCGCATATCCCAAAAGAGCTGATCAGGCTAGAAAAGTTATGGAGCATGCTTCAACCTCTCCTTATCCAACGATCATATGTGGCGATTTTAATGACACACCGATGTCATATACCTATCATCAATTCAGTAAACATTTGACAGATGCTTTCAGAAATACTTCAAAAGGAATTGGAGCTACCTATGTCGGTAAAGTGCCTGCTGGAAGAATTGATTATATCTTCCATAGTGAATCGTTACAATCGACCGAATTTAAAATACAGGAAACGCCATTTTCAGACCACCGCGCAATTTCATGCACGATCATAAAAGAATAAGGTAAATTGTTAACTTTGGTCAAAATCAATCCAATGAAAAATATTATTTATTTGTTTTTGATAGTATTCACCGTTGCTGCATGCGGCGGAGCTGAAGAAACCAGTGATAAAGAAAATGATTCAATTGTTGGAAAATGGACTTTGTATAAAGAGGTTAAAAAAGGAAAGAGCTTCAATTATGATGGAGTTCCCACTGCGACCAAGATAGAATTCAAAGAAAATGGATACTTTATTCTGTTCGATGAAATAACAGACGAGAAGATCAACAATGATAACATTGGATCCATCCAGGAGGATTACAAAGGACAATATGAAGTAACTGACAAGCTGTTAAAAATGAATCGATTTGAAGGGGATTCAAGCTCTTCTGAAACATTGACGATCAACGAATTATCATCAAATGAATTGATCCTGAAAAGTGACAACGGTAGATTGAGATACTTCAAACGATAATTATGTTTATTGAGATCAATCCTCATAACATAGATGATCGATTGATCGATCAGATCATTTCTCTATTAAAAAAAGGCGGCACTTTTATTTTTCCTACAGACACAGTTTATAGCATTGGCTGTGATTTATACAGTAAAAAAGGCCTGCAGGAACTTGCAAGATTGAAGGGTATCAAATTGGGCAAGGCGAACTTTTCCATTATTTGCCATGATCTGAGTAATTTATCAGAGTATACCAAACAGTTGGATCGCTCAACTTTTAAACTTCTCAAACAGACGCTGCCTGGTCCATTTACCTTTATTCTGAATGCATCCAATGAGATCCCAAAGATCTTTGATACCAACAAAAAAGAAGTTGGTATCCGAATTCCAGATAATCCAATCATTCTGAGAATTGTTGAAAGGCTTGGTAACCCTATAGCGACAACGTCTCTCCATAATGAAGAGGATACAATTCAGGAATATTTTGCCGATCCGTACGCTATTTATGAAAAATACGATAATGAAGTAGATGTCATTATTGACGGCGGGTATGGTAATCTTGATGCTTCAACTGTCATTGATTGTACGAAAGAAGAACCTGTAATCGTAAGACAGGGGGTCGGTCAAATTGTTCTGTAATGATCGGGGTTATCAATTGTGGCAGCTCTAAGACGAGGTACATCGAAGAATTGGTTTATGAATTTGACGACTTTGTAAGTATTCCATTACTGGATGTGACCGTTGAAAGCCTATATGATTTGAAAGGGATCATTATTTCAGGAGCACCTATCCTATTGACTGAAACCGACCATACTCCTTTCAAAAAACCTATCGAAACAATCATTGATTCTGGATTACCTATTCTGGGAATTTGTTTTGGGCATCAGCTTCTCAGTATGCATTTCGGAGGATATGTCGCAAGAATGAAAGAAGACCGAGACTGGCAAACCATAGAGATGATTGCTGACTCCCCAATATTCGACAAATTACCCAACGAATTTCAAATGATGGAAGATCATTGTGAAACAGCGTCTATCCCTAATGATTTTATGCATATCGCCGTTTCAGACGCATGTATCAATGAGGCTATGCAACACAAGACTAAACCAATTTATGGTGTTCAATTCCATCCTGAGGTTTCCGGAAACTCAGGAAGAATACTATTCGACAACTTCATACGCATTTGCCATCAGGCATAGCGCTTGTTGAAATACATGATCACAAAAATTCCCAAAGCGGTTGGACCTAACCAGACTAACATTTCCGGTTTAACATGTACGTTATTCACCAGAAATGCGGTTGAAGCAGCGATATAACTTCCTACCATCCTTCCAATATGTTCCCTGATCCACACCTTGCTATTTGGTAAAGGATGTCGGAGTATATAAAACTTAACATCCCTGATCATTAATGATGTGCCAATCAACGCAAATACAAGGGTCACGATTCCAAGTGAATAAACACCTTTAAAAACCGCTATAAAAGCAAGAAAATACATTCCTAAAAAGGTAACAATGAAAATGATCGAAGTGAAAACATCTACAAAGGAAATATTTGAAATCACCTTCACTTTATTGTAACGAATTCCCGTTAAAACCAGATAATAGCTGAAGAAACCTATTAATAACAAGAAATAATTTGATTTGATCGAACTGACGTATGTTCCCGTGAAGAAAATGATCGTCATTGCAGCAAAATAGATCTTTCCCATTCCTTTATGCGCAATTCCTCCTTTACGCATAAGCAGTGCCATCAAACCGGTAACAAGGGATACTATCCCTGCTACGACATGAGTGGACAAAATCATAGCTTCCATAGTTTACAGTAGTAGTATGTAATGAGTAGTAGTTCAATTTGACGATTTATATTTAATGAAACTGACTACTTATTTAAAAACGGCTGTTGAAAGAAAATTTTAAGGTTTTCATTTTTCATTGATTTTTAATTGAACTTTACTATATGGTAATGAATCGCATCTGGGTTGGAATGTTCCTTATCGCTACTGTAGTAGCATTGTCCAAACTTATCTTCTGGCAAGACACAATGATCTTCAAACAAATGGTCGATGCTTTGTTTGAGTCCGCCAAAACTGGTTTTGATCTTGCATTATTTTTAACAGGTGCCTTGTGTCTGTGGATGGGGTTTATGAAGATCGGAGAAGATGGGGGTGCGATTAGAGTTTTAAGTAGGCTTGTTTCTCCCCTTTTCTCAAGATTATTCCCTGAAGTTCCTAAAGATCATCCTGCTGTCGGATCGATAATGATGAATTTCTCAGCCAACATGCTAGGGCTAGACAATGCCGCGACTCCTTTAGGATTAAAAGCCATGAACAGTTTACAGGAATTAAATCCTCAAAAAGACACTGCAAGCAATGCGCAGATCATGTTTCTGGTTCTCAACACTTCAGGATTAACGATTATACCGGTAAGCATTCTCTCCTACAGAGCATTGAATAATTCAGCCAATGCAACAGAAGTATTTCTACCCATTCTTTTTGCCACTTTCTTTTCTACGCTGGTAGGGTTAACAATCGTATCAATAAAACAAAAGATCAATCTTCTTCAACCGGTAGTTCTAGCGTATCTGGGATCATTTTTCGCTTTGATCGTTGGCTTATTGATTTACCTGATCTATTTTCCTGAACATAAAGAATTAGTGGCCAATGTCGGTGGAAACGTGTTACTTTTCTCGTTTATCATATTATTTATTTTACTGGGAGTAAGATCAAAGATCAATGTGTATGAATCGTTCATTGAAGGAGCCAAAGGAGGATTTCAAATAGCGGTTGGAATTATACCTTATCTGATCGTTATTCTTGCTGCTGTTGCCGTTTTTAGAGGATCAGGAGCTTTTGAAGCGATCATGACAGGCATTCGAGAATCTTTGATCTTTATCGGAGTTCAATGCGTAGAGTTTGTTGATGCATTACCTGTCGCCTTCATGAAGCCGCTGAGCGGTGGAGGTGCAAGAGGACTGATGCTGGATATTTTCAATACCCACGGAGTCGATTCGTTTGCAGGAAAACTGGCCGCAACTTTTCAGGGAAGCACGGAAACGACTTTTTATGTACTAGCGGTCTATTTTGGGTCTGTTGGAATTAAAAAAACAAGATATGCAGTTACGGCAGGATTACTTGCCGATCTAGCCGGTATCATAGCTGCTATCATTATTTCATTTATTTTTTATCAGGCATGTTAAATTGGTTTAAAAAAGGAAAAAAAGACCATTCTGCTGCACAGAAGCGAGCAGAGATTGTTCCTATGAAACCAATCAATTATCCGGCAAAGATCATTTTGGCGTGGGCAAAAGCCATTGAAGGTAACGATGAAATCCTCTTATGGTTAAAGGACAATGGCTACGAAGAGCTCACTATGGCAACATATGCCATTTTATTGAAGGATGAAGCGCGCGAATGGCTACCTCAAAATGGCTACCCTCAACTTTTGGCATTTAT
>SBFR01000177.1 GCA_006227105.1 Bacteroidota bacterium | reverse complement strand
GGCTTTAATCAAACCGTATCTTCTTCTATTGGACAATACTTGCACGACCACTTCAATAAAATGAGTGATGCTCGGATCGAAGAAAACAAGTGCTTTGTTCAACGCGGTACCAGATCACAAAAAGTAAGCAAGGAACATAAGAAGGATACTTTCTTCACCCCCGACACTGTATCGGATCAATTATGGTTTCCGGATATTGCTTTGAGAGATAATCAGATCCAGGAAGAAACGTTATCTGAAGAACAGAGGTACGGCAACCAATTCCATTGGTTCATGGCTGAGATGGATCCAAGAAAAGATGTTTCCGAGCAACTTTCGGCGTTTTTGTCTACCGGAAAGATCGAAAAAAGATTTAAGGAAAGGATCTTTGAAGAAGCCGTTCAACTGCTACATTCTGAAGAATGGAAAAATCTATTCAGTCATGAATCCGAAATACTGAATGAACGAGAAATAATCATTTCGGAAGAAGAAATGAAACGACCAGATAAGATCATCCTTCAGAAGAATAAAACGATTGTTCTTGATTACAAAACCGGAGTGCCCAATGAAAAAAACAAAAAGCAGATAAGGCAATATGCTTATCTGCTTGATCAAATGGGCTTCCCCAATGTAAAGGGATATCTATATTACACCAACGAACAGAAATTAGTTCCTGTCGATTGATGCTTCATTGAATAATCCTTCCAAGAGTTCGTCTTGAACCAGCTCAGGTATCGTAACTTTCAAATTTGGCTCGACCTCCATCGCTCTTTTAATTGCGAAAATGGCTCCTTCATTTCTGGCCCATGATCTTCTTGAAATACCATTATTGACATCCCAGTGAAGCATCATCTTTAACCTGCGCTCAGAATCTGCAGATCCATCCAATAACATTCCGAATCCACCATTGATCACTTCTCCCCATCCTACTCCGCCTCCATTGTGGATCGAAACCCATGTTGCACCTCTGAATGAATCACCGATTACATTGTGAATCGCCATGTCCGCTGTGAATCTTGATCCATCATATATGTTGGAAGTTTCACGATAAGGAGAGTCGGTTCCTGAAACATCATGATGATCTCTCCCTAACACAACCGGACCTATCTTACCAGCAGCAATTGCATCATTGAACGCTTTAGCGATCTTCATTCTACCTTCAGCATCCGCATAAAGGATCCTTGCCTGAGAACCAACCACTAGCTTGTTCTCTTGTGCACCTTTGATCCACTGTATATTATCCGCCATTTGTTGTTGGATCTCTTCAGGGCTATTCTTTTTGATCTCTTCCAAAACCTCACACGCAATGTCATCGGTCATTTTAAGATCTTCTGGTTTACCCGATGCACATACCCAACGGAACGGACCAAATCCGTAGTCAAAACACATTGGTCCCATAATATCCTGAACGTATGATGGATATCTGAAATCGATACCATTCTCTGCCATGATATCAGCTCCTGCTCTTGATGCTTCCAAAAGAAAGGCGTTTCCATAATCAAAGAAATAGGTTCCTTTAGCAGTATGTTTATTGATTGCCGCAGCATGACGTCTCAGTGATTGCTGAACCTTGGATTTAAATTGTTCCGGATCATTGGCCATCATTTCATTGGATGCTTCAAAAGACAACCCCACTGGATAATAACCACCCGCCCATGGATTGTGCAAAGATGTCTGATCTGAACCAAGATCGATGTGTAATCCTGCTTCATCAAATTTCTCCCACACCTCAACAATATTTCCAAGATATGCGATTGATACGATTTCTTTTTTCTCTTGAGCTTGTCTCACTCTATTCACGAGTTCATCAAGATCTTCAATGATCTCATTCACCCAACCTTGTTCATTTCTGATCTTTGTGATCTTTGAATTCACCTCAGCACAAACTGTGATACAACCAGCAATGTTTCCTGCTTTCGGTTGAGCACCACTCATTCCTCCCAATCCAGAAGTCACAAACAAAGAACCCGATGGACTCTTTTTGATTTTTCTAAATCCATTCAACACAGTGATCGTGGTTCCATGCACAATCCCTTGCGGACCTATATACATATATGAACCAGCTGTCATTTGACCGTACTGAGTTACTCCTAACGCATTGAATTTTTCCCAGTCATCAGGCTTCGAATAGTTAGGGATCATCATTCCATTGGTGACGACTACTCTCGGAGCATCCTTGTGTGAAGGGAAAAGTCCCATCGGATGTCCGGAATACATTACCAATGTCTGTTCGTCAGTCATCTCTGACAAATATTTCATTGCCAGTCTATACTGAATCCAATTTTGAAAAACTGCTCCGTTCCCGCCATAGGTAATCAATTCATGTGGATGCTGAGCAACTGCATAATCAAGATTGTTTTGGATCATCAGCATGATTGCCTTTGCTTGTTCTGATTTACCAGGATAATGATCGATCGGACGAGCATACATCTTATAATCTGGTCGATAACGGAACATATAGATCCTTCCATAAGTTTCAAGCTCGTCGGCAAATTCTTTTGCCAGAAATGAATGTTGATCCTCAGGGAAGTACCTTAATGCATTACGAATTGCTAGTTTTTTTTCTTCAAGAGAAAGTATCTCCTTTCGTTTTGGAGCATGATTTATTCCTGTCTCGTACTCCTTAACTGGAGGTATTTGATCCGGTACTCCTTGTCTAATATCGTTCTGAAACTCTTCTACCGTCATGTATCTAAAAATATTGCACAAAGGTAAAATGAAAAAACGATTAAGTAGAATAAAATCGGGATTTAGCGAATGACATTCACGAATCCAGTTCGCTCGAATTTTTCATCCGTAAGAATATCTTTTGATTCTATTCTCCAGGTATAAATTCCTTGCTGAACATAATTCCCCTGGAAAGTACCATCCCATTTTTCAGCCGGATCATGTGATTCCCAGATGATTTCACCCCAACGATTGAAGATCAGTAGTTCAAAATTGTAGATGTCGATGCCTTCCACAAAAATTCCCCAGGTTTGATTGTACTCATCATCGTCAGGCGTAAAGGTGTTCGGGACATAAAGTATGATCTCCGGCTTAACATCGATTATTCTTATTGCTGTGTCAATACAACCAAATTCGGATGTAGCAATTAATATCACCTCGTAGGAACCAACTTCTCCATCAGGAAGACTGGTTTGAACATTTTCTGCTTGAGAATACGACGGGGTTCCTTGTTCGATAAACCATTCGTAATTACTTGCACCAATTGTATAATTGGTTAAGAAAACAGAGGTATTGAACTGCTTTACAGGATTAGGGCTATAAGTAAAATCTGCATCAGGAATTGGGTACACCGTCAGGTAATTATTAAAAGTGGTGGAATCAATACACCCATCAGGAGTTGTAACAATAACCTGAATGTCATAGACACCAGCGTATAGATCCTCAATAATAATATTCTCTTGATCTGTAAACGATTGACCGTTAGAAACATTCCATTCAATATGCTCTACCAAAGAAGCATCGGTTGTACTTTGAACATTGAAATATGCAGGTTCGCACACAGAAGGATCAGTAGTCGAAACCCCAATCAATGGCAGGGGAGCAACGTTTACATTCACTGTGAAACTCACGGGTGAACTTTCACATCCATCCTCAACTTCAACAGTTACGGGAATAGAAGACGTAGGGGTAACAGTTATCATATCTGATAGTCCATTTCCAACATCACCTGTACTCCAGTTAAACGTATAAGGCCCTCCATTACCTCCTGAAGCAGTAGCAGTGAGGTCACCTGAATATCCTGGACAAACAAAAATATCTTGAGAAACAATTCCTGTAATAGAGTTCAAAACTGAAACATCTATGGAATCTTCTTCAGACAAGCATCCGTTTTCATTTTCGGCATAGACGATGTACGTCTGATCATCCTCGGGTGAAACCAACTGCATCGGGGAGTTGTCGATTGTATGAGACCAATGGTAAATGAACGAAGTTCCGCCGAAGGCCTGGGCAAATAAAGTTGCCGTCCCATTTTCACAAACCGTTGTATCATTACTCACTTCCAATAATAAAGGATCCTGCTCCGGAATTTCTACTTCATCGCAAACCTCACATCCAATAGCGTTTCTTGAACAAACGGTATAAAAGCCGGAGCTCAAATTCTCAAACAAGGACTGTCCACTCCAGGTTGTTCCTCCATCAAGGCTGAATTCAGTCGCTTCTGAATTAATGACATTAATAGAGCCGTCCATCATTCCAAAACAAGAAGGAAGTACCACGTCAAAAGATTGAGTTAGCTGTTGTACAAGAATTTGAACTGTATCTCTGTATATACCGCATACGGAATTATTCTCTCTGAGGATGAATCGATACAACCCTGGTTGATTTACCGTTACGGTTGGTGTCAGATTGGAGAAATTCGGCGAAAAGCTAACCGTCGGTGTCGGAGAAATTCCTGAGGTCAAAAACTGCCACGAAGGTGAATTAGCCGGACTCGCGATACTTCCAACTAAAAAGATCGGGTCACCTAGACAAACCGTGTCATCAATACCCGCATTAGGATTCGGTGGTTCGGCAACATTTATTGTGATCTGTGAAGTATTTGTACTTGGACAAAAAGGATTACTAGAATAAGATGTCATTGAATAGGTATGTTGCCCTGAAACAGTCGGAGTTGCCATTACAGTTGCCCCAGACAACGTATTCAAATCACTGTTTGGTGTCCAATCATAAGTTCCATTACCTCCAGAAGCGTTCAACTGTACAGAACTCCCTAAGCAGATACTCGGAGTGGTGGTTGTAATATTCCCTGAAACCTGAATTCCAGAATTTACACCAATGACATAATTACAAACATCACCAGCAAAACCATCGATCATCATGTAATAGGTGTTCCCAGGAGTTAGACCTGTTACAGTAACTCCTTGAGCATTTGGGGATGGAGCCAATGGAGAGACACAAGTGTAGGTATTTACCGGTCCAGAACAATTGTTAGCCGAAAAAACCATGATCTGAATCCCTTGATTGGTTGTAGAACTTGTCACCCATACATTCAAAGAAACTGTGGATTGATCTGCCACAAACTGGATGAAAGAATTATTTTCAATAGATCCGCAAAAAGCAGTCGACAACTCAGGCCATGAATCCGAAGAATACGTCGCTGATGTACTACCACAATATCCATTCACATCACAAATAAGAACTGCCTCTGCACATGTGTTTCCCGCTGGTGTAGACGCCGCACATTGTGGCATAACTAATTCTGGTGATACACAAATTGTAAATGTTGGATTTGAAGGAATATTCGTTCCGAAATGATAAACCCTTATAAAATATGTTGCTCCATTCACTAAGCCGGTAAGATTAGCTGATTCACTTCCTCCATTTCCGGAAACATT
>SBFR01000050.1 GCA_006227105.1 Bacteroidota bacterium | reverse complement strand
GGAAGGATCCCTCCAGAAATTGTGGCATCGACAGATCCAACTGATTGACCATAACAAAGATTATCAGTGTACGTGTAACTCGTTTGAATTTTTGTCGGTTGAGTGATCCCTATACTTCCTGTTGCTGTACAACCATTTTCATCAGTAACTGTAATTGAATAAGTACCCGGAGGTAATGAGACAAGGTCTTGATGAGTCGCGATCTCTTTTCCTGCAGACCACCATGAGTAAGTGTATTGAGGATAAGTTCCTCCTGTAACTGTAAGGTCTATTGTACCATTGATTGCACCAAAACAAGTCACATTCGTTGGACTTAAACCTATTGAAATGCCATCAGGTTCGGTAATGGTGAAATTCCTTGTTGTAAAACAACCATTAAAGTCTGTAACATCCACAGAATAATTTCCTGCAGATAAACCACTAACTGACATGACATCATTGTCTCCGTTCGACCATGCGATAGAGAATGGACTTTGACCTCCTGTGATATATAAGGTTGCAGTTCCATCAGTGTCTCCATTACAAAGAAGATCTCCTGTATTTACAGCTAAAAGAAAATCATTACATGGTGGTTCATTGATGTACACATCATCTGTAATCATACACCCATTAAAGTCGGTGATATCAACAGAATATGTGCCTGCCATCAAGCTAGTTGCGGTTTGTGCCGTTTGTGTCGGTGTTGTTGACCATGAATACGTATATACTGGGGTTCCACCAAGTGGGTTGGCAGTTGCCGTTCCGTCTGAACCACCTTGAACCGTTACGTCAGTTTGGGTCATAGTGTTGGTTAGCTGAACCGGTTGGAAAACAGCTACAGAAGCTACATCTATACATGAAGTGGCTACATCTGTTATTTCAACCGTGTATATACCAGCAGGTAAATTTGTAATCGTTGCTGAATTCAACAAAGGATTTCCATTCCATTCATACGTATACGGACCCACTCCACCAAAAGGAGCAGCGGTTACACTTCCTGTGCTATTCCCATAGCAATCCACATCTGTTGAGGAAACATTCACTCCCAGTCCAGAACAAGCAAAAGTATTGACTACTACACTTGAAGCAACTGTACATCCATTTCCGTCCGTTACTGTAGCAGTATAAATTCCATAGCCTAATGGAGATACGTTATCTGTATAAGGTGGAATAGTCAAGATTGATGAAGAAACAGGGGCACTGAATTGATCAGTCCAATCTACTGTATATGGAGCATCCCCTCCTGTAATAGTTATGGAAACACTTCCATCACCACCGGCAGTTTCATCTACGCTGCTCGTTACCAAGTTAATTGGAGATGGTTCATTTACGGTATAATATTCCGTAACAGAACAAGAATATTGGTCAGTAACTGTTAGTCCATATGTTCCTGAAGAAACAATGATATTATCTAAGGTACTTCCTGTTGTCCATTCATAAGTATAGGCAGGTATTCCACCAGAGACAGAGGTTGTGATTGTGGTAGTTTGACCGTAACAGACAATCGAACCGATTGTTTCTGTAATTACAATTGGTGAAGAATAGAAAATGGTAACATCATCTGTTGTCTCAGAACAGCCGCCACCCATGTTGATACTTCTTAAAGTCAACGTAACAGATCCGGCTGCTATTTCTCCAGCCGTTGGTGTATACGTCACTTCAGCAGAAAAACGATCAGGTGAAAATGTTCCAGCTCCGCCTAACCATTCTGGATCCCCATTATCTACATTTCCCGTTAACGTTACTGTTGGGCTTGAGGCGCAAGCAGTCAGATCCGGACCTGCAGTAGTTACAGGTGGATCAGAAACGACAACAGGAATAGAGATAAATTCGACCGGACAAGTACTTGTCACTAATCCGTCCATTACCTCTGCAGTATAAATACCTTCAGCGCCGGCTAAGTAGGTATTGATCGGAGAAACCGTGTCTCCATCACTATTTAACCATTGAAAAGAATAGTTGCCGTCACCTCCAGTTGCAGATGCAGTAAGATTCACACCTGGACCATCAGAACAGAAAGTAGGTTCATTCGGAAGAACAGAAATGTTCAATGCATCATACACAGTTACTGTGAACGTTCCTGAAGTAGGATAAGAGCCACAAATAGCAGCTTTAGGAGTTCCGGTTACTTGATACGTTATTGTGTATGGGTACGTAGCATTTGCACCTGGCTCGAATATCGGATCTTCACAATCAAGACAACTTAAATAGGTATTACAGGTTGCTAAACTGGCTGTTAAATTTCCACTTTTTGCTATTGCTGTTATGGCAATATTGTTCAAACCATAGATCGGAAGAGGCAATGTACAACCCAATCGAGTAGGTTGATCAGCTGGATAGATCGGTTTTGGAATTTGTCTGAAGATATACTTGATCTTGTTATTACCTGGCTTTAAATAGGTGATCTTGTGGGGTCCACTCCCGGTAATACAGACTGGAGATCCTCCTGGAATATCCACTCCACATGAACCTCCGGTGATCATGTCGCCAGAAACTATATTATAGATTCCTGCGCCGGGAGGATCGGCATAACCGGGCGCGACAACTAGTTCGAACATGGCAACATCCGGGTGTAGTGTTACGTAAAAAGACACGTAGTCATCATTGTTCGCATTATTGCCGCAACAACCTGGTTGACGATTAAATTCGGGGGTTGTGAACGATAGATTTGGATTGGCAGAAAGATCCAATTCAAAATATGGAACATCTACTCCACACTCAGGTAGTTTCGTGTACAGCTGGCCGTACGCCAATGCCGTGACAAGTAACATACTAGCCGTAAAAACTAGATTTTTGAAAACATTTCGTTTTTCCATATGTAATTTTTAAATAGGTTTTTGACTCGAAAGAGGGTCCACCTCTATTCTATGAACAAAGTTATTTTAAGGGGTACCCAGAAAAACTGACTTGAATCAGCTTATTAGATGAATGATGTCAACAAATGAAGAGCAATGATGTTAAATCATTAGTTTCCTCTTGACAATAATATTCGGACAATTGCGATGAATAAGATCAGAATGAAGATGGTCCAGACGATCTTATTGATCTTTATCCTGCTGTATTTGGATTGCCAGTCTGAGTGTACTCGATCTGCAATTTTAATTGGCGCGCTTTCATCTTTGTACATCGTTTTTCTACCCAACTGACTTCGTAAGTGTGAAAGAAATTTGAATTTATAATCTGATGAAATGAGAATAATATCGCAATTGGGTAATTCTTTTTCTACTTTTTCGGCGAGCTCATCTCCAAGCATCGCATCCTTGTTGACCCCATCAAGATGATAGTCAATAATTACCACATCCGGTTCGAGATCCAGCGCCTCGAGACATTCCTCTCCTGATTCAAAAGTTAAAACAGTGACATGTTCCTTCTTCAGCATGTTTTTTACAATTTTCAGGAACATTCGGTTATCATCCACAACAAAGACCGTCAATTCTTTATTGGAATGGGCCTCCAGAAAGCTTCTCTTTCCGTAGTAGTCCTCAACAAAAAGTTCTGTTTTCATGATATATTTTTTTAATGGTGAATAGTATGGTTCAAGTAATCTTCAATTTCCATGGTTGCCTTTTTTGACTGTGCAATAATGACATCCAGTGCCTGAAGATTGGATTCAATATTTTCGTTCTCCTCGATCTCAACACATTTTTTGTAGACATCCGAATAGCCGATCATTTGAAAATTTGGTTTTATCCGATGAGCAATTCTTTTCATGTCATACCTGACACCGTTATTTTTCAATTGATCCAATTCATGGATATCCTCCTTTATCGTATCATGTATGATCTCCAGAGAAGAAATTAAAAGTGATTCATCACCATTGACAAAATCAAGTACTTTGTTAATGTCGAGATGATCAGTTTGATCATTTGATTCACTCAGTTCATTTGCAATTGGTTCTTGATTGATCACTTCCTTTTTTTGCAGAAGCGAGTCTATTTTCTCAAAAAGTGTATTTGGTTCAAATGGCTTAGACAGATAATCAGATGCGCCACATTCTTTACATTTCTTCAGTTCACCTTCAAAGGCATGCGCGGTGAGGGCAATGATAGGTATTTCACGAAGCTCTTTATCTCCTGAGTTACGGATCATTTTCATTGCCGCATAGCCATCCATTACCGGCATTTGCATATCCATCAAGATCAGATCGTATTTGTTCTTTTCGAGTAATTCAAGGCAAATTTGACCATTACCTGCTATTTCAGTTTCAGCGCCCTTCGAACGAAGAACATCTGATGTTACGATCTGATTGACTTTGTTGTCTTCAACCAAGAGAAACTTCTTGCCCGTGAAATCTATGTTGCCATTCACCTTTTCCAAAGACACCTCTTTGCTTTCCTGATCAGAGATCAAGAATGGAAGATCAATAGTGAAGTTGGTGCCTTTGCCAGGTGTGCTATCTACCTGAATTCTTCCTCCTAACAAATTAACAAGTTTTTCTACGATGGATAGACCGAGACCTGTGCCTCCGTGCTCACGGGTCATTCCACTGTTAACTTGAATGAATGCTTTGAAAATGTCTTTCAATTTATCCTGGCTTATACCTATTCCCGTGTCAGAGATCTGGATACGGATGATGCATCTTGTGTCTGATTTTTCGAGCAACATCGTTTTTACCAAAACAGATCCTTCGTCAGTAAATTTGAGCGCATTGATTACTAGGTTATATAAGATCTGATTGATCTTTACAGCATCTCCTTCAAGAAATTGAGGGATTGTTCCATCGATCATGCAGCCGAATTTGAGTCCTTTTGAATTTGCTTTTTCTTCAAATAGGGCCTCTGTATTAGAGATCATTTCATAAAAGTCAAAACGTTTTTTATCGATCGTGGCTTTGTTTGCTTCGATTTTCGACAGATCCAAAATGTTATTGATGATTCCCAGCAACTGATCAGACGAGGAGAGAATTGCCTGAAGGTATTTTTCTTGTCTTGGATTCAAATCCGTCTCTTCCAGAAGCTTTGCGATTCCGATGATCCCATTCAACGGAGTTCTGATTTCATGACTCATATTCGCTAAAAACTGACTTTTGAGGTTTGCCGCTTCAATTGCCTCTTCTTTTGCTTTGATCAGATCTTGTTGAAAATGAATTCTTGAAGTTATATCTCGTGCTACTGCCTGGAATC
This sequence comes from Bacteroidota bacterium, assembly GCA_006227105.1. GTDB lineage: Bacteria > Bacteroidota > Bacteroidia > Flavobacteriales_D > Crocinitomicaceae > M0103. Next base: position 8,955 of record SBFR01000050.1, on the reverse strand, counting down.
CAATGATCTTATCATTTCTTTTAATGATATTGATATTTTGACCGATCCAAACCTCCTTGCCACTTTTAGTGACAACAGGGAATTCATTGTAAATGCAGTTTTCGTTTCCTTTAAGCGCAAATTTGTAAAAATCGATCAATCTTTCTCTGTAGTCTTCACGAATGAATTGTTCGATCCTGTTCCCAAGGATCTCATCAAGATCATATTCTATTAATTTAACAGCGGCCGGATTGGCAAACTCCACCATCCCCTTTCGATCTGTCGTATAAATGATGTCTGATACATTTTCGATGATGTTTCGGAACTTCTCTTCAGTTTCAAGTAGCTTTTCCTGAGACAAACTTCTTTCCGATTCGATCTTATTGATTGAGCTGAATTTCCCGATGGCAACCTGGATGGAAGATTTTAGATCGATAGGTTGAAAAGGTTTCACAAGAAAGCCATATGCACCAAGCTTTTTAGCATGTTCGATCGTCACTTCGTCTGCATAAGCTGTAAGAAAAATGATAGGAATATTTAGGTCTTTCAATTCCTTTGCGACATCGAGGCCGGTCATTTTTCCCTTCAGGTTGATGTCCATCAACACCAGATCAGGTAACAGGTCCCGGATCTCTTGTACAGCAGTTTCTCCTCTGGCTGAGGAGCCAATTACATTGTGACCGAAACTTTGTACATCAATCCTGATATTCTCAGCAACGATGAATTCATCTTCGACAATGTAAACCTTCAGTTGTTTGTTTGTTATCATAGTGGTAGCGGTTCATTGATACTACCAATATATTAGAGAAAAAGGGGGATTTAAAAATTTTTCAATGAATTGGTCGAAAAATTAAGTATATTCATCGAACAATAACTATTACTAGTAGAATCATGAAGTTTTTAAAGGCAATAGTGATTGATGATGACGCCTCTGTAAGACAGTTGATTTCGTTATATCTGCAGAAAGTGGATGGAATTGAATTGATCAAAGCCTTTCCATCTGCGAAACAGGCGGCAGAGTCAAAAGAACTGGAAGAGGCAGATCTGATCTTTCTAGATATGGAAATGCCTGAATTGGATGGGCGAGAGTTCATCTCTAAGTACCACCCGAAAGCATCGATCGTTGTTGTGACATCTAATCAGGATTATGCTTACTGGGGTTTTCAGAATGATGCGATTGACTTTTTATTGAAGCCTATCACCCTGGATAGCTTTAATCATGCAATCAATAAGGTTTTCATGATGAGACCATTACTTGAGATGGAAGAGGAGCTGGTCTTCAAATCGGGTACAGATTATTTTAAAGTCAGAAGATCTGAAATCCTTTTTGTGGAGGGAGCGAATGAGTATCTTAAGATCGTTACTTCGTCAGGAAGATTCCTTGTATATTCCAACATGAAAGATATGCTGGAACGATTAGGAGATGGATTTGAAAGGATACATAGATCCTACATAGTTGCGATGGATAAAGTGGATCACTTTTCAAAACATAATGTGTTTATCAAGGGACATAATTTAAAGGTTAGTAAGTCTTATTCGCATGTGATCAAACAGCTTGCCTGATAAATTTACTGTCCAATATTTTTCCAGGTCTTAGAGTCGAATAAATCTGTCACGGAAATACCCTTCAAAATTGATTTTTGTATGACTTCGTCGCCAGCCAAACCATGGTAATGAACCCCTAGTATTGCGGCTGTTTTATTGCTATAACCTTGAGCAAGGAGTGAACAGATAAGTCCAGTTAGTGCATCTCCCATACCACCAGTTGCCATGTACGGATTTCCAGATACATTAAAATATACTGATCCCTCTGAGTCAGTTATTGAGGTGTGAGCACTTTTCAAGACAATGATGGCACCAGTTCTTTTTGAGATTTCACGTTGTTTTTGCAAGCGATCAAATGAAGTTTCAGAGAATCCAAACAATCGATCAAATTCTTTTGGATGAGGAGTAAGAATGCACCTACCATCAATCAATTCATGCAAATTTTTCAAGGCAATGGTGTTCAGAGCGTCAGCATCCAGAACGATAGGACCTTTAAAATTAGAAAGTACGTTTCCGATCTTTGAAGCAAGCTCATCTGACACTCCACAACCAGGACCTATACCAATTGAAGTATAGTCGAGGTGTTCGATCGCCGGGATAAAAATAGCTTCCGGAACACCGATCTGAATGATGGTCCTTTCATTAAGAGGAGCTTGTACATAGACCAATCCTGCTCCTGACGAAACAGCTCCTTTTGCAGCGATCAAGGCAGCCCCCATCATTCCATTGGATCCAGCCATCAATAAGGTACTTCCATATGTTCCTTTATGGGAGAATTTTTTCCTTGGAATGATCATTTCACGTACCTCATATTCAGTTAGTACATTATATGGAGAGTCCGATTGACGAATGAATTCCGAATTTAAGCCGATATCGAGAATATGCACCTGACCGGTATGATTTCCATAATCAGCTAAAAGAAATGAAAGTTTCCAGCACTGAAAACTAAGTGTATGATCTGCAACAATTACTTTTTCGTGTTCGTTGGCGAAATTGTCTTCAGCGAACATTCCAGAGGGCATATCGATAGAAATCACCTCATTGGAGGATCCATTGATGATTCTGATCCAGTCGCAAACAGCTCCACTCAGCGGCCTATTTAATCCTGTCCCGAACAAGGCGTCTATGATTACCCAATTTCCTTCAAGATCAGATGATCTGAGGACACTCGTGGTTGTCCAATTCACGTCCACGGAACTTAAGCGACTTTGATTTTCCAGATTGTCAGCAGAGTATTTTTCAGATTCAAGAAGGAAAACCTTAATTGATCTTCCACTCGAAAATAGCATTCTACTCAAGGCAAGACCATCTCCACCATTATTCCCTGGTCCACACAGAAGTATGAATTTGTTGTCTGGATATATACTGATCAGCTTTTCAAAACAATTAGATGCTGCTCTTTCCATAAGGTCAATGGATGAGATGGGCTCATGTGAAATTGTATAAGCATCTGCCTTTCGAATTTGATCAGCACTGAGGACTTTCATGGACTACTTTGCGAGTTTCGCTTGGATCTGCTTTTTAAGATCTAATGATGAGGCGATATCCATTCCCTCAATTTTTTCTCCTTCTAGGATCGCTCTATCTATAAAGGTTAGCGCCTCGTTATACTTTTTCATCTTGAATAAGATGGCAGCCTTTGTGTCCAGGTTATTGTATTCAGAGAGAACATCAATTGATCTGTTTACGTAATTCAAACCTTGTTTCAATTCTTTTTTTGAATCACTGCTTTCGTAGATACTCCAGGCAGCAGAGTTCAATCTTTGATGATCAGTCGTCACTTTTAAATAGTTCACTTTTGCCTTCTCAATTGCGACGGTATCATTTTGTTTGTAGGCCATGATCCAGTTGTAATATGCCTCTGTTTCATTGGCTTTCTCAGGGAGCATCGCTTTTATTGCGACTAATTCTTTCTTTGCATCGGCATCATTCTCCATTTTAACGGCGTTATTTACTGAGGCACTGAAAAGACTGTTCAATGCATATTGATAGAGCGAACCATTAAGTGACTTTTTATAGTCATTTCGGTGAGTCACAAAGAATTTTACTTGCTCATTGTCTTTGTTGCTGAACCTTTCCGTGTAACCCATCATAATACCGAATGCTTCCTCGCTAAGCTTTTGTTCTTCTGTCAGAGAGTTCCAATAAACATCGAATGCAGCTTTGTCACTTGACATTCCATGATCGAGTGCTTGTAGATATTTCATTACGAATTCTGGAGAATGATCTCCTGATTCAAACCTTTTCTTTAAAGTTCCCAGCTGTTTTGAAGGGTCTAAAGCATCTTTGCATAGGGATACGAATTGAGTAGTATCCAATGCACCTACATTCCTATGCAATGGTTCACCTTGGTCATCAAAGAAAAGGATCGTCGGATAGGCTTCAACCTTATTGCGTTTTGCAAAATCAATTCCTTCACCTTTCTCCATGTCCATTTTATAGGCCACGAAATTGTCATTCACAAAGGCTCCTACGCTTTTGTTTTGAAACGTGTTTTTATCCATCCACTTACATGGACCGCACCAAGTTGTGTAGGCATCCACCACAATAGGTTTCCCATTTTTGCTCGCTTCAGCAACGACCTCATCCCATGTCCCATGAAAAAAATCAATCTGTGAAAATCCTATTGAGCTATTCAGAAAAAATAACCCCAGTAAAAAACTAATTCGCATACGATGTATTTATGATTAAAAATTAAATGTCTCTTCTTTTGATCACCCAGTAGGAGATGAGTACAAAGATGGTAATATAGATCAATGCCAGACCTGTTCTTCCCCATTGGCCCCAAATAAATCCTTGTTTTGCCATGTCAAGCATTGGTACTGGAATAAGATCTGAGAAGGTACTTAGTGGAAAGAATTGCGCGTACTTCTGTACAGCGATGAAACCAATGATCCCTTCCAGAAAAGTTGAAAGAATATACAATACGATTGCTAGCGCTGGTAATCTTACCAGGTTTGCAAAGAAAAAAGCAAACGTAAAATAACCAAGTGTGGAAATAAAATAAACCGCAATATGATGAATTCCATCAAACATGTTGCTGAAACCATCGTTGATCACTCCCACTAAAAATCCAACTAGAAAAGTATAGAGTGTAATCACTGCCGATAAAACAAAAACAACATAGAATTTTGATAGGATCACATCCCTTTTGCTCAACCCGTCGATTACATTTTGACGTTGGGTTTTGTATTTCAATTCATTCGTAACAAATACGATAATGATCACACCGATCATTAGGTTGAACCAACTGGAAATGTATGCACTGAAATGATAGGCATTCGGGAAAGTGTAGGTTTCAGTCGGGAATTGCCAGTTTACTCCTTTTGCGATCGGGAAAGACATTAGTGAGAGCCCCAGATAGATAGAAAGAACAACAACCGCGAAAATGATCAATATGACCTTCATCGTCATCAGGCGACGAAGTTTCATCCATTCGATAGTGATTAATTTATTCATGATTCTTTGATGATCTTAAGGAATTGATTTTCTAAACTCTCCTGGAAAACACTGAGTTCACTTAGTATTACGCCGTTTTCGTAGAAATACTTATTGACATTTTGAGGTTCCATGGTTTGCGGAACAGAAATGATCAGCTCGTTATGAAGATCACGGTAGATCGAAATTTCATGATTTGCCGAAATGACCTTCATTAATTTCTCTTTATCGTTGGCAAAGACACGAATCAATAAAGTGTTTTGGTTACCAAGAATGTCTTTGATGGTTCCAACTTGGAGCAATTGACCTTTACGCATGATCGCGCAGTGTGTACAGGTTTTCTCGATCTCATCAAGAATGTGTGAGGCAATAATGATCGTTTTGCCGGTTGTGGCAATGTGCAGGATCAATTCCCTGATCTCTGCAATTCCTTGAGGATCCAGTCCGTTTGTTGGTTCGTCCAGTACTAGTACTTCCGGATCGCTAAGTAGGGCTGAAGCAATTGCAAGTCGCTGCTTCATTCCAAGAGAGAAAGTTTTAAAATTGGTGTCTTTCCGATCGTAAAGATCCACTTGTCTGAGCACATCCTCGATCCTTGCAGCGGGATTATTCATCCCTTTGATCTTTGCAACAATTTCAAGGTTTTGCTGAGCGGTCAGGTACGGATAAAAATTGGGAGTTTCCAGCAAAGCACCAATGCGCTTTCTATTTGCATCCAACTGTCCATTACCGAACCAGGAATAATGCCCACTGCTTGGTCGAATAACGCCAAGAAGCATTCCGAGTGTTGTTGTTTTACCTGATCCATTCGGACCAAGAAGTCCGAAGATCATGCCTTCTTCGATCTTTAAGCTAAGTCGATCCAAAGCTTGGATCTTTTTGTACTTTTTGCTCAGATCAGTGATTTCGAGAATAGTGCCCACTTCAATCTTTTTGATGAATTTACCATTTTATCATTATTCGGGTTGAATATTTTTTTAAGCCGAAATGAACGATTGTGAGTGGTCGATATCTACTATTCAATGGATATTATATCCAATGTCATAAGTTCGTCTTTTTTAACTCTTGACAAGCTCATCATATGCTTTTTGCTCTGCCAGGTTCCATTCAAGCCATGATTTCTTTTTCCAGCGTTGAATGAATTCTTTTTTTCTGGAATTGATCACTTCGATGTAATCTTCCGGCGACATATACAGGTTTCTATAGAGTGAAAATGAGCTTGAAGACCCAATAGATGAATAAGGATTGAAGCTCTTCATCTGATAACTGTCCATTTCTTTTACCTCTTCAATAGGATGATCAAGATAGGGCAGTGCTGTGTCCGAAAGTGTCGCGAGATAATTAAGGTGGACGAATGATTTTTCAGCTTTTGAGAAGTTATATTTTGCAATGATTTTGTCCCAGTTAAAAAATGAAGACAATAACAGAATGAGCATAAGGGCAAATGAATTTGTTCGGATCAGGTAATAAGGTGATCTTACATTTTTAACCTTCAAGTAAACTGTAAATAAGGCGAATAGGGTAAGTAAGAGAAAGAATACAACAGCGATCCTTTTATAGGCAAGCGCATAATAGGAAATGTAATACCAGTTTCTCAACCCAACAGAGATCGCTAAAAAGGCATTTTGAAGGATCCACACATAGGTCAGCTGTCTCAAAAATTTGTTTTTGGACAGGAAGTTCATATTTCCTCTGAAATAGAACAGGACAAGTGAAATAGAGATGATAATCGATACGATTAAGAGGTAGGTTCCTTGATGCACGTATTCTTTCAGGTATTGACCCTCCCATTTAAAATTGATCCATACATGATTGATGTCCATGACATTCAACAACAGAAGGAGGGCATTCAAAGAAACAAAAAGGAAAACTGCGGAACGATACTCGTTCAAAAGAGCCAGAGGCTTGAACCTTCTTTTTTCAGTTGTCTTCTTTCTTTTGAGCTCATCGCTACTTAATTCATCTCTAGTGGATGCCCATTGGTCTTTTCTTCGGATCAGAATGAATCCACCAATTAAAATTCCGAAAACAAACACCCCAAGCGCATAGGGTTCGATGTACTTTAAAATGTTTTCAAGTGCTTTTCCGATCCAATCGCTCAGCCAGGTGAAGAACGCTCCAAATTCAGGATTAGAACCACTATAGATCATGATAAAAACGATGATGATCAGCATTGGGATGATCAGAAATTTGACCATTTTCCAGGTGCCTGAATTCTTTCGGGCTTCAGTTTCTTTTTTATTAAAAAGCACCCCCGGAAGGTACCCCGGAGTGATGAAAAAAGAGGAGATACTATTGGCCCAGACATAGGGGATCGATCTTATTTCAGGTGATGATAAGGATCCAACATACAGAAATCCAATTAAGAAGTGGATCACAAAACTTAGAGTAGAATGATGAATAATGGTCATGGCACAACTCAAGACTACTGCCAGTAGTCCGATTAGGTGCTTTCGGTTTTTAAACTGAATTGCACCTTCATACCCCAAATAGAGCAGGATTGAGATCTCATAGATCATAAGATTCAATCCCAGCGCCTGATCATAGAACAAGAAGGTAAACAAGATCGCACTGAGTAGTAGAGTGATTGAGATTCGCATGTCTTTTGTTTTTGATTTTTCAACTAACGTTAAAACTATTCCGAATCATATTTTAACTTTTTCCTTTTAGATTTTATTGGCTAAATAAATGTTAAAATCGGTCGTTTATGAATGCCGTTGAACCTTCATGTAACAGAATTGTAACAGTGGGTTATACCAATTACTTCAACTTCCTGATTATGAAAACGATCCTATTCACCTTGTCCATTTTCATTCTTTTTCTGAATAATAGTTGTCAGAATAAAAACAAATCTGCCTGTTACGCATATGGCAGTGGAACTAGTGCCGGTTCAGGAAACGGTCAAGGTAACGTGATGTATTATCGTAAAGTCAACGAAAGTGAAAATATTGGGCGCTTGAATAAGTCTTATTATCTAGCGGATGGTAAGGTAAAAAACGTGGGTGATCTAGAGTCCATTCAGACCAGAAGAATGTACTCGAATGGAGATCAGTATCTGGCAGACGAAGAAGCTGAATTTGGAGAGGATCCGTTGTCAAAAGCAAAAAAAGATCTACCGGATGTAGCAACTGCCTATGAACGGTACAATCCATTCGAGGAAAATGATTGGATCACAGCAGGAAAAGAGAACAGGTCAACATTTGGGATAGATGTGGATAATGCTTCGTATACGAATTTCAGAAGATTTGCCAATCAGGGACAGTTGCCTCCAAAAGATGCTATTCGAATGGAGGAATGGTTGAACTTTTTCAATTATGACCTTGAGGCACCTGAAAGTTCGGATCAGCATCCTCTGAAAATAACAACCGAGATCGGACCTTGTCCCTGGAATGAAGAAGATGATCTGGTAATGATCAAGCTGCAAGCGAAAAGAGCAAAGGACAGAGACCTTCCGCCTTCCAATTTGGTTTTTCTGGTGGATGTCAGTGGGTCAATGAATTCTCCAAACAAACTTCCATTAGTTCAGACTTCCATGCATAAGCTGGTTGAAAAGCTTAGGCCAGATGACCATATGAGCATTGTCACCTACGCTGGTTCTGCGGGTGTAGTACTTCAACCTACATCGGGTTCCGAAAAGGATAAGATCCAAAAAGCGATCGATGGATTGAAATCTGGTGGTGGAACGGCAGGATCTGAAGGGATAAAGACAGCGTATGAATTAGCTGAAAAGAACCTTTTGCCGGATGGCAATAATCGAGTGATCGTTGCGACAGACGGTGACTGGAACATCGGTATTACAGACAAAACTGATCTAAAAAAGGTTATCGAAGGAAAAAGAAGCACAGGGGTCTACTTAAGTGTTCTAGGCTTTGGGATGTATAATCTGAATGACGAAATGATGGAGTCTTTAGCCGATAATGGAAATGGGAACTATGGTTATATCGATAGTGAGAAAGAAGCGGACAGGATTTTCAATGCTGAATTTTCAGGATC
>SBFR01000047.1 GCA_006227105.1 Bacteroidota bacterium | reverse complement strand
CGCATGAAATGAGAAGCTGGTTACATCCGTTAAAGCACCTGATCTTTCTCCATCCATAATCGCCCCAAAGCTATGCGCGGCATCGCTGATCACCAGGACTCTTCCCAATTTTTTTTGAAGGTCATTCGATGGTTTGAATTGAGCGACCATTTCAGGTGATGCAACCAAAGCATTCAGCTGATCATAATCGCATGGAAAACCTGCTAAATCAACTGCGATGATCGCTTTGGTTCTCGGTGTGATAGCTTCTCTTACCTTTTGAACTGAAATATTAAAATCCTTCGGATCGATATCTACCATTACCGGCTTTGCACCAGAATGAACGATCACGTTTGCACTTGCACAATACGTATATGCAGGAAGGATCACCTCATCCCCTTCACCGATTCCCCACCAGGACAAAAAAACTTGCATCCCCATGGTCCAGGAGTTTACAGCCACGGTGGTTTTACAACCACAATATTCTGTGATCTCCTTTTCGAATTTTTTGGTTCTTGGTCCAGTAGTGATCCATCCACTCTTCAGGGCTGCAGTAACCTCATCAATTACTTTCTGATCAATTCGGGGAGGTGAAAAAGGTATCATAATTCGTTAGTATTCATTAAATCAAATCATCCAGATTCTTCTTAAGGAACTGAATAACCTTATCTGGATTCTTGATCTCCGTTGGTAAATTTAACATATGCGAACTCAATTCCTTCGAAACAGGGAAATTCTTTGGTTCGAGTTCCCAAAGCTCAAAATGTTCATGAACAGGATGGATCTGAGATTCAAACCACTCGCCCAGTCGGATCGAGGCTTGTTCAGCTTTTTTCATGAAAGCAATTCTGTCCTTCACGAGAAATGGATACTTTAAAAATGAATGGTCTGATTCCAACGAAGGATCAACATAGTATTTACCATTTTCCTTTAGGAAAGACGTGTATAGCATTGCATTCTTTTTGCGCAGATCAATAAGACCTTTCAACTTATTCAATGCCTTAACTCCTTCTCTGTACTGGACGTTACAACCACCCATAAAAAACCCTTCCGCCATCCTAGGGCTATTCAATTCGTCATCTGAAGAAGAACCGATCACTAATCCGGTTTTACTCAAGAAACGATACAGACGAACAAGTATCCAGTAGGTTCTGTCGGTGATGAAAAACTTATTGAACAGGATCAATAACTTCAACATCACTCTTGATTTGAATCCAGGATAAATCAGATCTGTGTTCACCTGCTTCACCTTTTCCAGATAATCATTGTTGTTGACTAGTAGAATCCCTCCTACACCTGTCGAAAATGGTTTATTCCATTGAGATGAGAAAAAAGAAAAGTCACTTCTCACTCCATTCGGTTTTCCTTGATACGTTCCGCCAAACCCGTGGGTACAATCTTCTATCGTCGGTATTCCCTTTTCTTTAGCAAAATCAATGATCTCATCAACCTGAGAGGATAAACCAAATGTGTTTTGAATCAGGATACACTTTGTTCTCTCCGAAACTGCTGCCTGAATAAGCTCCAATGTCGTATTCAAGGTTTTCGGATCAATATCTACATAGATCGGGCGAGCCCCCAGATACATGATCGCATTCGGCACAACCACACAAGTGAAAGAAGGTACGATGACTTCATCTCCTTCTTTTATTCCCATTGCTTTTAATGCAGCATACAAGGCAACTCTGCCCTTCCAGTATAGAAAAAATTGATCAGGCGAACACCCGATAAATTCGGAAAGAGACTTTTTATATGCCGGTTCTGCACTCACTTCAACGCAAATTTAGGCAGAATTAACAGGCCTACAAGTGATCCCAGTCCATATGCCAGATGCAAAGTGAAAAAACCGTAGATCATATGAAAGATCGTCGTTCCTTTAGGCACTGAAGTTGTCGCAAAATAAGTGACCGCAAGTGTATATGTAATCAAACTTATTGCACTCAAATAGGCCAATGGACACCAGATCAGTCCTGCAACAAGCGGTAAAATCAATGACATCAAAAAGATCAGAGGAATAAAATGGCGAACACTCAACGAACTAAAATTCTTGGTAATGAAAACGGTCAGGATATTCCATTTTCCATTGTTATAGTTGTTCTTAGCCAGAGCTCCAAATTTCTCTCGGGCGTAATACGTGCATTGTGCCTCAGGTGTGAGATAGATGTTCCCTCCATCCCGCAACAATCTTTTTGAAAGTTCTATGTCATGATTCCTGATCAATCTAATGTCGTATCCTCCTGCTGCCTTTAAAAGATCTGCACGATATAAGCCAAAGGGAACGGTATCTACTTTCAGATCAGCATTCGTTCCGATCCTGAACATGGCATTTCCAACACCAAATCGATGTGCCAGAATGGCTTTGATCGCAAGGGAGGTTGGTGTTTCATTTTTGACCTCGGTCCTCATGACTCCTCCAACCGCAATCGCATTGTCCAGAGATTGGATCTTTTTTACGAGCGTAGAGATATATCCCTTGTCGAAGGATGAATGTGCACTGGCGATCAGAATGTAGTCACCGGTAGCGTTTTCAATTCCCAAATTGAGTGCAACAGGAGTAACTCGCTTTGGATTAGGGACAAGCTTTACCTGAGGATAATTTGAATTCAGCTCCTGAACTTTATCGATCGTTCCATCATCACTCATTCCGTCAACTACCAATATCTCCAACAGCTCTGGATCAAATCCATTTTCAAGCAATGAATGCACACATCCACTGATGTATCTCACTTCATTTCGACATGGTATGACAACGGAAATTTTCATCGAGTTTCACTCCTTTTTTGATCTGTCATTGCAAAAATCACCATAAAGCAGATCCAGAACATGTAAAATATGATTCCCGATTGCCTTTGCAGCATGGATTCAAAAACTGCATTGACCACCAGACTGATTCCTATTACCATTAGGAACGAATTTCTGTAAAAGGAAGCCTTTCGGATTGCTCCTGCGATGAAAAGGATCAACAAAAGTGCCCCAAGAATACCTAATTCCAACCCCGTCTGAAGAAATTGATTGTGTGGATTATACCGAATCGAGCCACTATCATCCTGTTTTGCCAGCTCAAGCTGTCCATGTCGGGATAAACGACTGCTTAAAGCTTCATCCACATTTCCTGTTCCCACTCCGAATGGATGATCAACGATCTCCAAAACAGTAACGGTCCACATCACCAATCTAACCTCGTTTCCGGTTTTATAGCCAGGTTTCGAATTTACCCAGGCAACAGGACCTTTCCAGTAGGCCGCTATCGAACTTTTTGTGTAATTCACTTCATCATTGATCACCGGGAAATTCGACAAAAAGAAAATCAAAACAATCGGACTGAGCATGGTGCTTACCCAAAATATCTTTTTACCAAATCGGTTCTTGATCCATCTTAACACAAGCACGCAAATCAAGATCGCCAGACATAACATGGCTGCCAGTGACATACTTAAAACAAATATGATCGAAGCAAAAACTGAGAATGGAATTACCCATCTTAGATCCAAATAAGGTTCTTCTCTCTTTCTCGCCCACCAGATCCCAAAAGTTATGACAAGAATAAAGGTCGCATAATAGGTAGGATGATGAATTGGTGAAATGTTTACACTCGTAATACAGTTCATTAGTAAGCCTCCATCATTCAAACAAGAGAACGCATTACCAATTCCCATAATCGACGAGATCACAATACCTGCAGCAGAACCGATCAAAGGAAAAGAGATCCTATTCTCAAATTGAGGTCGAAACGAAAAGATCAAAGGGAGGATCAGAAAGGCCAGCTTGTTTTCTGCATATCCCTTTGCCAGATTCATGTGATCGGTAAACAAAATACCTGTCAAGTAAGCCAGATACAGCAATACGGGAAAAACGAATAAGGGCGTCAGCTTGAATTTCAATTCTTTTTTGATTCCACCATACAGCGTAAGCAGGACCAACAAAACAACCAGAAGACCGACCATTTTAGGAAGAAAGAAAAACAATCCTGCGAACAGTCCCAGGTAAACGTTGTATATGTCCGCAAACTTGAATTTCATTTACTGATGAATGAGCTTTTCATACAAGGTAAAGAGTTTCTTTTCCTCGGCATTCCAGTTGTATTTTTCATGAAATGCTTTTAATCCATTACCACCTAAACGATTAGACTTCTCTGGATCACTCAATAAATCTTGAATTTTTCCAGCTATATCCTTAGGATTTAATGGATCAGCACAGACACCACACTCAGAAGAATCAATAATTTCCTTCCAATATTCAAAATTTGACGCGACCATAGGGATTCCTGCAGACATATACTCAAACATTTTTATCGGAAGAGACTCCTTATAAGATCTTGTTGGATGCAATGTAACTATACCGGCAACAGAACTTTTTAGTACTTCAGCAATTTGGTCTCTTTCAATTTGACCTAAATAGGAAACTTTAGACCAACCCTTCAATTTCTTAACTTCATTTTCAAAACTCGCAGGTGAAAATGTGCCTGCGAGAATCAGTTGAGCGTCTGTAAATTCCAAAGCTTGAATCAACTCTTTTACACCACGAGTGGGAAACAAACCTCCAACATAGCAGATCTGATTTTTTTTCTTAGGAACAATTAGATCATTGATTTTATTCGTCTCTGACAGCAAAGGATAATTTGCTACCATCTGTACATTTTCATTTACTTTCTGAAAACGCTCTTCAATTAATGGTGTAACAGTGACAATTCCATTAAGTTTATTAGCTCTTTTGTTTTCAAATAATCCATACATATTGGAAACAAAACCTCTAAACCATTTTGGAATCCAATGCTTGTCCATGATTTGTTTGGGAACATCTTCATGTACATCATAGATTACTTTCTTCCCGGCTCTTTTCAATTTAAGGGCGATCCTAAGTAATTCAGGATCATGAAAATGATAGATATCCCCATCAAGCTCGATCGCTTTACGATAAACATTATTCACCGTGCTCCACATCCTCTTCAATCGAGAGCCTCCATGATGCTCAACACTATGGATCCTTACATTCTGATCGGTTCTTTCTTCAACTCCCGATAGGATCAAATGAACTTCCACATCAAAACCTGCGGGATGAAAGTTATTGGCCAATGACACACATTCCTTGAAGAAGATCCGCACATCCTTATCGGGATGAGCACTGCTCATATGTACTATTTTGATCTTTTTATTCAAGGTCTGTATTATGGTAGTGCGAAGTTAAGGGATTTAAAGGAAAATGGACGGAAAGGATAGAGAGTGTATCCACAGGATAAAGTGCAATACTATAAATTGGATGAGAAATGCTACATTTGGAATTCAGTCATGGTCCTTAGGACCTGTCTTTATGGGAATTATTGTGATCAGAAGACTTTACATACGAATGCGGAATTTTTGGTTGTCGAAGTAC
>SBFR01000202.1 GCA_006227105.1 Bacteroidota bacterium | reverse complement strand
GGTTGGTAAAAAAACTCGACTTATGGGCGATTTGAACCTACCTGATTTCAATGACTTCAAACATGCATTCTTTAATGAACGACTGGACTACGCGTATGTTGATCTGAATGATCTGAAAAGGATCAGAATGCCAAAAACGGTCAAGGATCCATACCTTGAATTTGATAAATATGTAACTCGCCTCGGACACTTTGAAGCGCGAAATGTAAAAATTGATGGATTTTATCGTCAATTTGTCGTAGCATCTTCGAGCATAAAAACTGACCTTGGCGAAGTCAAACTGGATAATGGTATTCTATTTACTTCAAACCCCAAAAACAACTCCTTCTTTTTTGAAAGGTCAGAAGCTTCCGACTACGACGTTAAAGTGGAATCATTTGATCTGGGAACGTTCCTTGACGACCGGAATTTTGGCATTGTAGATGGACTATTCTTCCTGAGCGGAGAGGCTTTTTCACTGAACAAGATCAAATTCAACCTATTGGAAGGAGATGTGAATCGCTTTGACTTTTACGATTACCATTACACCAATATTCTTGTTTCTGAAGGTAGCTTTGTCGATAACATCTTCATCGCAAAGATCGATGTCAAAGACGATAATTTGAATCTGATCTACGATGGCTACATCGACTTGAATGCAGATCAGCATATGCGATTTGAGATCGATCTCACAAAGGCAATTCTTGATAATCTAAACGTCACGGATCGAGAAAATTGTTCATTGACCTCTAGTTTTACAGTTGACATTTTTGGTAAAGACCCCAACAAAATGAGCGGGTCGGTTATAATGGATGGTCTTTTGTATAGAGAAGGCAAAAAGGAGATAAAAATCCCTTCTCTCACGATCAAAGTTACCAGAGCTGATCAAGAGGACATCTTCTCCTTAAACAGTGCAATAGGTGATTTTGAGCTAAAAGGGAAGATCGACTTTAGTACAATCCTAACAGATTTCACGCATCAGTTTGATCAGGTATTTCCGGGATTGTTAGGGGATACTGAATTCTTGAAAAAGAAAAAAGTAAATCAAAGTAGGTTTACCTACAATCTCACCACAAATCGAATGGATGAATTCCTGAGCATCTTTGTTCCTGATCTGAAATTATCCCCTGGAACCAAGCTTATGGGAACCTATGATGGTCGTATGGAAGAATTCTCCATGTTACTCACGTCAAAAACCATAGGCTATCAAGACTTTGTTTTTGAGCAAGTGGACCTTTCTCAGTATCTAACCTCCAATTCCATTGATGCTAGATACTCTCTTCTTAGACTAGATTATGGTGATTCGATATCCATCGACAACGTATTGTTTACCACCTCCGGAGAGAAGAACATCCTTGAGTCTGAGATCACTTGGAACCCAAATCAGATCAATGCTTCCGATATTAAATGGCAAACAATTATAGTTGATAATAGCCAGGTCAACCTACTTCTTGAACCCTCATATTTCTCTTTGAATAAACAACGCTGGGATATCGAAAAGGCCTCGGACATGTCTGTCACCAGCAACGACCTTCATATTTCGAAATTAGTTCTGAAACGTGGTAAACAATTCATCTCGCTTGATGGGTGCATTTCAAGGAACGATGCAGATAAAATGAACTTCAGAGTACATGAGGTCGATCTGAACGAACTAGGAACTCTTGTTGGTTCGCCTATCAAAATGAATGGACTCTTGAACGGTTGGGGAAATATTTCGAATCCATACACGAATCTTCATTACATGGGGGATGCGTCGATTTTTGGGCTATTCTTAAACGACCAGGAGGTTGGAGATATTTTCGTTCAATCTCAATGGAATAAAGGATCAGAGAGTATCGGTATGACTGGCGACCTTATGTACAGAGGGAATCAGACTTTTGCATTCCAGGGAAGCTATTTCACAGAACGTAAAGATGAAAATCTGGAATTCGACCTGCTTTTTGATAATACGGACATTCAGTTTACAAGTGCCTTCCTTGATCCAGATGTGGTAAATAATGTACGTGGACAATTGAACGGTAGTCTAAGTGTAAGCGGGACTCCTGATTTCCCAAAACTTGACGGAAGAGTAAAACTTAATGGTGGAAATGCAAAAATTGAGATCCTTGGAGTGAACTTCGGTTTTGATGGTGAAGTGATTGCTGACGAATACGGATTCTATATCAATAACATGCCTGTTTCAGATGAGGAAGGAAATACTGGCTCATTGATCGGATCGGTTTATCACGAAAAATACGAAGACTGGAACTTTGATCTTCAGATCGAATTAGAAGGAAATACTTTCTATGATGCTGATGCGGTATCATTTGGTGGGAATGGCAACTCAAGCAGATTCCTGGTCATGAACACCAAGTACAAGGATGGTGAATACTATTACGGTAAAGCCTATGCTTCCGGATATGCAAACATTTTTGGATATACAGATAACCTTGAGATCACGGTGGACATGCGCTCACTCAAAGGAACATCGATCTACTTCCCTATGTATGGCGCCGCAGATATTGACGAAGATGATGGATTGATCACTTTTATAAGCAAAGATTCAACGCAATCGCAACAAGATAAAAAGATTGATTTTACGGGTGTTTCATTAGATCTGAACTTTAAGGTGACGCCTGATGCGAATATGAAGATCATCTTCAATGATCAAACAGGAGATGAGATCGCAGCAAGAGGATCTGGGGATATCAATATAAAACTCGATAACCTTGGAGAATTGATACTGGATGGTACCTATAAGGTAAAAGATGGAGTTTACAATTTCACCATGGGACCGATCAAACAGCCATTTTACATTCAAGAAGGAGGAACAATTGCGTGGACAGGTGACCCATACAATGCGAATCTTGATATGAAAACTTATACTCGGGTGAACGCGAATTTATCCGAACTTTCTCCAAACGAACTTCAGGGTAGCTCTTCAGGATCCAATCAGGAAATCTTATGTTATCTATCCCTCACAGAATCATTGCTGAAACCAAACATCAATTTTGATATTAAGGCTCCAAAAGCAGATGAAACAGGTAGAACTTTACTGAACAGAGTAACCTCGGACAAGGACGAGTTAAATCGTCAATTCTTCTCTTTGATGCTTTGGAAGAAATTCCAGCCGTTGAAAGGTACATCTGGAGCAAGCGGATCTGCCGCGCTTGATCTGGTAGCGAATCAGATCAACTCTTTGCTCGGCTCCGTTTCAAAGGACTACAAAATGAATGTCAATCTCGATAACGATCTTTTAACTGGAGAAAGCTCTATGGAATTTGGTGTGTCAAAGAGTTTCCTTGACAACCGTTTGATCGTGACAGGAAGCTTTGGCGTAGAGAACAACGGAACTTCTGGGGACAAGGCACAAAGTGGATTAATGGGTGATGTGGAGGTGGAATATCTTTTGAACGAATCCGGAACGTTCAGGGTAAATGTCTTTAATGAGTCGAATGATCAAAGTGTGATCCAGGATAAAGATCTTGGTCCGTTTACACAGGGAGCCGGTATCCATTATTCAGAGGATTTTGACAACATCCAAAATTTCAAACTAATTCAGTATTTTTTGGATATTTTCAGGTCAGCCGAAAACAAAAGATTCCCCGTTAAACGAAACAAGAAGACAACGCCAATCCCACCTGAAACTAGTCAGATCTTCTTTGTCTTACCCAAGGATCAAAACCGAGGCTAAGAATCTCAAGATATTCATAAGTTAACCGAGCTTTTTGATTATTTTTAGGCCCTCAAAAGCACTCGAGGATGAAAAAAGTTTTGATCGCCAACCGTGGTGAGATAGCAAGAAGAGTTATCAGAACGCTAAAAAAAATGGGGATTGCTACAGTAGCTGTATATTCAGACGCTGATAAGGACGCCCCACATGTCCATGAAGCAGATGAAGCTGTCCATCTTGGAGCAAGTCCTTCATCGGAAAGCTACCTTAAACAAGATCTGATCCTTCAATATTGCAAAGAACTGGGTGTAGATGGAATCCACCCTGGTTATGGATTTCTTTCAGAGAATGCTCATTTTGCAAGAAAAGTAAAAGAAGCAGGAATTACATTGATCGGCCCATCTCCAGAATCGATGGAGATCATGGGTGACAAATTGAGTGCAAAACAAGCTGTTAAATCATACAATGTACCATTAGTTCCTGGGGTTGATGAAGCGATTAAAGACGTTAATGAAGCCATAAAGATCGCTGAAGAGGTAGGATACCCTATTTTGATCAAAGCATCAGCCGGAGGTGGAGGTAAAGGAATGCGATTAGTTGAGCGTTCTGAGGATTTTGCGGAGCAAATGAGAATGGCTCAGAATGAAGCAAGATCTTCATTTGGTGATGATGCAGTTTTCATTGAGAAATTTGTAACGAAGCCACGACACATCGAAACTCAAGTATTCGCTGACCGACACGGGAATGCAGTATACTTATTCGAAAGAGAGTGCTCCGTTCAGAGAAGACACCAGAAAGTAATTGAAGAAGCCCCAAGTGCGATCCTTACAGATGAACTGAGGAAAGCAATGGGAGAATCTGCCGTTGCGGTATGTAAGGCATGTAATTACGAAGGAGCTGGTACGGTTGAATTCCTTGTGGATGGTGATCTGAATTACTATTTCCTGGAAATGAATACACGACTACAAGTTGAACATCCCGTGACGGAGGAAATAACCGGACTGGATCTGGTAGAATGGCAGGTGCGTGTGGCAAGAGGAGAACGACTACCGAAACTTCAGGATGAACTTAGTATCAAAGGACACGCAATCGAAGTCAGAGTATATGCCGAAGATTCATTGAACGGCTTTACTCCGGATATTGGAAATTTAAAGCGTTACCGAATTCCTTCAGGAAGAAGTGTTCGTGTGGACGATGCATTCCAGGAAGGAATGGATATTCCAATCTATTACGATCCTATGATCGCGAAGTTGGTGGTTTGGGGTAAAACCAGAGAAGACGCAATTCGAAGAACGATCCAGGCGATCGATGATTACCAGATCTCAGGACTTAAGACGACTCTTGATTTCGGGAAATATGTATTGAAGCATGAAGCTTTCAGAAGTGGACATTTTGATACAAACTTCGTAAAACACTATTTCCAGGATCCTACGGTAATGTATGATGCCATGGAAGAAGAAAAGGAAGCCTTGATGCATGGAATCAACAAGATCTGGAGTGATATTAAGGATAGAAACAAATCCGAATACGCTTCTGTGTCGATTTCAAATTCATGGCAACAGAAGAGAACCTAAAGTTCTCAACAGGTGTTCAAAACACAACTTGAATTATTAGACAATTAATAATATTTTTACGCTCAAATCTTAAAAAATGAACTTACACGAATATCAGGGCAAATCCATTCTAAAAAGCTTTGGAGTTGCGATCCAGGAAGGAATCGTAGTAGATAAAGTAGAAGATGCGGTTGCAGCAGCTAATAAACTTACTGAAGAAACAGGTACGGGATGGTACGTTGTTAAAGCTCAAATTCACGCAGGTGGTAGAGGAAAAGGTAAAGTAGAAGAAACCGGATCTAACGGAGTTGTCCTTGCAAAAGGTATTGGCGAAGTTGAAGAAAAAGTGAAAGGTATCCTTGGTGGACACCTTGTAACTGCTCAAACGAACGGAAAAGGGAAAAAAGTAAATAAAGTGTTGATCGCTCAGGATGTTTATTACCCTGGTGAGTCTCAACCGGAGGAATTTTACATGTCTGTTTTACTTGACAGAGAAAATGGACGAAATGTGATCGTTTATTCAACTGAAGGTGGAATGGATATCGAGCACGTAGCTGAACACACTCCTGATAAGATCTACAAGGAATTCATTGATCCAAGAGTTGGAATTCAGGGCTTCCAAGCAAGAAAAATTGCTTTCAATCTTGGACTTTCAGGTGAGGCTTTCAAGCAAATGACAAAGTTTGTTACTTCTCTTTATACTGCTTATGATTCAATTGATGCTTCAATGTTCGAGATCAATCCGGTTTTGAAGACATCTGACAATAAGATCATTGCAGTGGATTCGAAGGTAACGTTGGATGGGAACGGCTTGTTCCGTCATCCAAACTATGCAGCGATGAGAGATACTACGGAGGAAGATCCAACAGAAGTTGAAGCTGGAGAAGCTGGATTGAACTTCGTAAAACTTGACGGAAACGTTGGTTGTATGGTGAACGGTGCAGGTTTGGCAATGGCAACAATGGATATTATCAAGTATTCAGGTGGTAACCCAGCTAACTTCCTGGATGTGGGTGGAACAGCAAATGCAGAGCGTGTTGAAAAAGCTTTCCATATCATCCTTAAAGATCCAAATGTAAAAGCGATCCTAATTAACATTTTTGGTGGTATCGTACGATGTGACCGTGTTGCTCAAGGAGTTGTTGACGCATACAAGAACATGGGTAATATTCCAGTTCCAATCATTGTTCGTCTGCAAGGAACAAATGCTGTAGAAGCTAAGAAATTGATCGACGAATCAGGATTGAATGTTCATTCAGCGGTGTTACTTCAAGAAGCTGCAGATAAAGTAAAAGAAGTTCTATCATAATTGATTGAATTTAGAAAATAGAAAAGACCTCCAATGGAGGTCTTTTTTTTTCGATTACAAAGGAGATCTTTCAACCTCTTCATTTCTGACTATTGGTAAAATTAAAGTAGTGTTGTCGGACAAACATATTCAGTCTTTGGAATGCTGGTCTTTTTAATCTCACCAAATCCTTTCTCTACATCCTTAAAATCGTGATAACCTCTTGACTTCAAGATCGAAGCAGCAATCATACTTCTATATCCTCCTGCACAATGCAGAATAAATGGTTCGTTTTTAGGAATCTGACTTAAATGCTGATTGATCTCATTTAATGGTACATTGATTGCACCGATCACATGTTCAGAATCATATTCTGATTTCTTTCTAACGTCAATAATGATCGGTTCAGCCGTCATTTCTTTTTCTAGGTCTTGAGCTGTCATTCGTTCAACAGAATCAACTTCTTTACCGGAGCCTACCCATGAATTGTACCCTCCATCAAGGAAGCCTATTGCATGGTCATATCCAACACGTGAAAGTCTGATAATCGCCTCCTCTTCGCGATCTTTATCTGCCACAATAAGTATTTCCTGTTTGATGTCCGGGATCATCTCTCCCACCCACATGGCGAAATTTCCATCTAGCCCAATATTAATAGAATTCGGAATGAATCCTTTCGCAAAATCTTCAGGTTTACGTGTATCCAAAATCAAAGCGTTTGTTTCATTCGCCAACACTTCAAAAGCCGTTGGTGAAAGTGCTTTGTTTCCCCGTTCCATCACTGTATCCAGACTTTCATACCCTTGAATGTTCATTAATACATTCTTAGGGAAATATCCCGGAGGAGTAGTTAACCCAGTTAAGAGCTCTTTCACAAACTCCTCTCTCGTCATATCAGCACGTAAAGCATAGTTCGTTCGTTTTTGATTTCCTAAAGTATCTGTGGTTTCGCTACTCATTTTCTTTCCGCAGGCAGATCCTGCACCATGATTTGGATATACAATAAGATCATCTGATAATGGCATGATCTTATTCCTTAGTGAATCAAATAAATGTGAAGCAAGTTTTTCCTGAGTAAGGTCTGCAATCACGTGTTGAGCAAGATCTGGTCTGCCTACATCTCCAATAAATAATGTATCACCTGTAATGATCCCATGTTCTTTTCCGTTTTCATCAATCAAAAGGTACGTCGTACTCTCCATTGTATGTCCCGGCGTGTGGATCACTTTAACCGTATAAGCACCAATTTTAAATTCTTGCTCATCTTCGGCTACAATTGCCTCGAATCCAGGTTTTGCAGTAGGGCCATAAACGATCTTTGCCCCAGTTTTGGTGGCAAGGTCTAAATGACCTGAAACAAAATCTGCATGAAAATGTGTCTCAAAGACATACTTGATCTTCGCATTGTCTTTTTCTGCCCTCTCAATGTAAGGCTCAACTTCTCTTAGGGGATCGAAAATGGCTGCTTCTCCGTTGCTCTCAAGGTAATAGGCCGCATGTGCAATACATCCCGTATAAATTTGTTCTACTTTCATAACGTTTGACTTAAAGTTACAATGCAAAGTTATCCTACCTATGCACCATGAACAGTAACTTAAATCACATGACCTTTTGAATTGTTTCTGACGATTTCAATCAATTTTCGGTTAATGGTAGACTGGGAATTATTCCTTTTAGATAACTCTTTTTAATTTACATCCTTGTTGACGGCATACCTCATCCCCGACTTTATTTGTAGATCAGACTTTTTTCCAGTTTTCTTTAAGTTTCTCCATTTTTTTAAAATCGTTCAATTGGTCTGTAGCAATGTATTCTTCAAGATAACCACAGTTCAGACAAACATACACATCAACAAAAAACATACTCCAACTCGAAATGGCAACGGATGACCTTTCACCTCTTTTGGTCGATTTGGAATCAGTAAAAATCTGGGTGCTCGAGCACTTAGGGCAAATATTATTTTTCATATATCGATGTAAACTGCTTAAAAGTAATTGATTATAAGATTTAAAAGTACATTTCTAATACTACCTTTGCCACAAGATGATATATCTGGTCATTATTCAATTCTGAAGATCTCATGAAAAATGTATTCTTTTTAGTTTTTATCTCATTTCTAAACTATTCCTGGTCTCAGACCCCTTGTCCAACAGCGGTATTCTCGGGAACAGGTACTTTTTATACATCCGATCCTCTCCAAATCGGTGCATGTTCGTTCCCTGGATCAGAAAACACGATGTATTTCTGTGCTATGAACGAAGCTCAGTACAATACAGCCTCTTTTTGTGGTACTTGTCTTGAAATAACCGGAAATGCAGGAACTGAGATCGTATATGTAACTGATATGACTCCGGGTGGTCTATCTGGCAATTTAGATATGAACCAGGCTGCATTCGAAGCTACGGTTGGAGCGGCCAGCTTAGGAAGCGGATCGATTTCATGGAGACAGGTCAACTGCCCATTTGCATCACCAGTTTCGTTAACCACAGGAGCCGGAACGAATCCATATTACATAGAATACACCATCCATCAGCATGTTAATGAAATTCAGAACGTAGAGATCTATGTTAACAGCAGTTGGCAAGGATTGCAACGTCAAACAAACAATGTCTGGACTGCACCTTTCGCGCTGAATAATGTCATTACGTGCGATGTGAGAATAACAGATCTGTTCGGACAAACTGTTTTGGTAAGTGGAGTTTCTAACAACGGAGCTGGCTCATATAATGCCGATGGAAATTTCTCCCCATGTTCAGCGGCAGGTATAACAGATGAAGGTATCGAAACAACATTGAACAGGTCAGGAAATATTTTGACTTTTCTTATGAAAGATGGATTCAAGATTGAGCTATACAATATGGCAGGGCAGTTGATTATAAGCCAAGGTTCAAATGTCTTGGACATTTCTGGGCAACCATCAGGTATTTACTTTGTATCTATTGAAAGTCCTGAAGGACACTTTCAGAGAATGAAAATTTTCCTTTAGACATTAACCGGTGTGAAATGGTCGACAATTAAACCCGAATTGTATCGTTCTTTTCATACCTTAATTAAACGGGTATGAAAAAAATCACACTACTACTGACTTGTTTTCTGTTATTGACCCTAAACTCATTGTTTGGTCAGAGCATAAGTCGTCATTCCGTCTATTTCGATGTTGATAGCTATACAATCTCCCAAGACGAACTGAATAGTTTAAAAAGTTTCATTTCTCAGGAAAATACAGGAAACTACATTTCAAAAATTTATATAAAAGGACATACAGATTCCGATGCCAGTGATTCCTATAATCAAGTTTTATCCGAAAGAAGGGTGGTTGCGGTAACCAAACAATTCGAAGGTACGAACTTGATCAGCTATATCGAAACTGAGGCATTGGGAGAATCCAACCCACTCAATAAAAACCTAACCTCGGAAGACAAAAAACTAAATCGAAGAGTTGAGATCACCATCGAACACTGGGTTCCCGACATTGTCGAGTCCAATGGAACGATCAAAGATCTCTACAAAATGCTTGAACAGGAAAAACAGCGAAATTGCATAGATCCGAATAGGGATACTGTGCTTCGGTTGGAACAAGGTACGATCATATACATTCCTGCAGGAGCTTTTAAGTCAGACAATAATGAATGTGTTGAAATCAGAGCAAAAGAGTTCTATAAGACTTCTGACATGATCATGGAAAATCTATCGACAACCTCGAACGGAAGGCTATTAGAAACTGCGGGGATGATCTATCTCGAAGCAGCAACAAAAGAAAGGATACTTGACCTTCAACCGGGAAAAGAAGTGACCATCTTAATGCCCACAGATGAGCTTAGAGATGATATGCAATTATTCTATGGGGATAGAGATCACGACGACGTCATGAACTGGCTCAGTGACAATGCTCCAGCTCTCGAAAAAATAAATATGCCTCCCGGAGTTGGATGTGAAAACTACCCACTTGACAATATTGCGGATGATTGTGTTCGATGCAAGCTTTTTTTCTGCCGTTTCAAAAGAGTTGGCAGCAGGATCGCCGGAACTTTCTCCTCAGAAAAGAGAACGTCAAATCGTGAATTCAGACAATGTCAGCGAAGACTTCGGAAAAATAGAAGGCAAAACGTTGTAGAAGCGATCGAACAGCCGAATTTGAATTGTCAAGAACTGGATTCTTTATTTGAAAAATATGGCGTTACCTCTAAAAGAGAACTCATTGAAAAGATGAATGAGGGAATCATGAAACAATACGGAGTTAAAACTCTTGAACAATTGGCAGACACACTTAGAAAGATCAAAATGAATGAAGTAGAACAACGACTTTCAAGTGGATATGTAAGTCAACAAGATCTGCGTTATTATATGTTTAATTCAAATCGACTTGGATGGATCAATTGTGATGCTTTCGGAAGGATTGAAGGTCCAAAAGTAAACATGGTTACCAATGTACCTTTCCAACCTCAAAATGATTGTAAAACCATTTTTAAAGACGTAAAAGGGATCATGCCTGGTTATGGAAGTACTGGAGTATTTTCATACAACGATATCCCTAAAAACAAAAACATATGGCACGTTGCCCTAAAATTCGAAAATGAACAGGCATACCTATCTCTGATCGACGATAAAACCAAAGAAAATCTGATGATACCGGTATTTGTTCCTATGAAGGTTTCTGAAATCAAGGAGCAATTGAAAGTCCTTGATAAATAGTAGGTTAGTGTTAATGTTTACTAAGATTCTACTTAATCCGATAATCGGGTATCTTTTATGAGTACTTTTGTAAAAAACAACAACATCAAGCATCTAAGATTTAATCAGACTTCAGGAGCAGAGTTTTCTACTGAGCTGAAAAAAAGAATAAATAGTTATTTCAAAGAAAATAATATTTCACGCCAAGGCGGTTTTTCCATGTACATGAAGGCCTCAATAATGGTGGCAATTTTTACCGTTCCGCTTATTTTATTGAGCTGCAATGTAGTATCACATCCATTATTAGTGATCCTATTTTACCTCATTAGTGGTATTGGAATGGCAGGAATTGGAATGGGCATTATGCACGATGCCAACCATGGTAGCTTATCAAAGCGATCAACCGTAAATAACATCTTTAGTAGAAGCCTGGATTTTATGGGTTGTAGCTCAGCTGTATGGAAACTACAGCACAATGTAAAGCACCACACATATACAAACATCCATGATCATGATGAGGACATTGAGGCACCATTTTTCCTTGCTTTTTCGCCCAATTCAAAGATCTATTGGATCCATAGATTCCAACACATCTATGCATGGTTCTTTTATATGTTGACCACGCTGAACTGGGTTACGATCAAAGATTTCATCGCATTGAAAAAGTATTACAAAGAAGGGTTGATTACTTCAAAAAAAGAATATCGCGTTGAAATCCTTAGAACTATAGGATGGAAACTTTTCTACTATTCATATGTACTGGTGCTTCCACTGATCTTTAATGATGCTTCAGTTGGAGTTATCCTTTTAGGGTTTATTTTCTCTCATTTCCTTACCGGATTCTTGATCAGTGTAATCTTCCAGCTAGCGCATGTTATGCCGGATATGAGCTTCCCAGTTACAGAAGAAAAAGAACTCGATGTAAACTGGTATGTGCATCAGATGGAGAATACAGCAAACTTTTCTCCTAATTCTGGACTCCTTTCCTGGTTTATTGGGGGGTTGAACTTTCAGATCGAACACCATTTATTCCCGAATGTCTGTCACGTACATTACAAAAAGCTCTCAAAGATCATTGCTGACACTGCTAAAGAATATCAGGTTCCTTACCATGTGAACAGATACTTTGTCGTTGCACTATGGAGACATATGAAGACACTTCGCAATATTGGTAGAAATAAAGTCTCTATACCTCAAGCCTGAGAAAGAACATTTTGTTGATTTTCGTCATTAGAAAATAGTCGTCCTTCTCCAAAGAGTGCATTTCAATCAATTTTCACTACTGTTCAAATATTTTTTTCTTCTGGAAAAAGATCTTGTGATAGATTTAAAAGAAAAAACCATGAAAAAGATACTCATCGCTTTTGGTCTGTTGATCGCTTCGCAATCGTTTGCTCAAGAAGGTAACAAGCAGATCACCAAAGTAAAAGAAGAACCGGCTCAAGCAATAATTATAGAAGCCTCTTATCCGGGAGGTCAGGAAGAATTGATGAAATACATTGCTTCCTCAATGAAATATCCGCAGGATGCATTGGACAATGGATTTCAAGGAAAAGTTTATGTTGGTTTTGTTGTGAATGTAGACGGATCCATTTCAGATATTGAACTAAAAAGAGGGGTACAGGAGTCATTAGATCAAGAAGCAATGAGGATCATACGACAAATGCCTAACTGGAATCCAGCGGAACAAGATGGACAAGCAATAAAATCCTCTTATACGCTACCAGTTTCCTTTAAATTGAATTGATAAAAGCCCGGTCGTGCCGGGCTTTTTTATTCTTACGCAATGTCTACATCAAACGTCAGATTGCTATTAGGAGCGAATGAAACGTTTACAACATCTCCTTCTGTCAATTTGGAGTAAAGGAATTGGTCGACATCGATATTCCTTTTATTTTCCAAAAGTAACTGATAGATCAAAAGTCCATTTTCCTTGCGAACATACTTTCGAACGATTTTACGCTTTTCATTCTGCTTCTTTCCTGAACTTAAATCCCTTCTCACATTTCTTGTCATGAAGAAAAAACTGAAGAAAGCAATCAGAAAAGCAAATCCTTCAATAATAAATAATCGAGAAACTGGAGGTCTTTCAACTACTTCTACACCGGTCAATACATCCATAAAATGGAAGGCAAGATTAACAAGCGAGATCATGACAAATAGACTGAGTGTAAATATAAAAGGAGCCCTGAGTTGCTTTTTCAACGTCGATTTATTCATCGAAGTAAGTGGTGAATAATCAAGTCCATTAGTTTCCATAATTTGTTTTTTTATGAATGCAAGGTAATTAGAGCTTAATGAATGAAATGTGATTTACATTACTCTTCTGTTTTCCTTGAATCGTTGTATCTTTCCTATTCAAATTTCAATTATGAAAACTTTACTCTTTTTTTGTCTGACGTTCTTAACCATGTATCTTTCTGCTCAACCGGAAATTCATACCCCTCCTTCTGAAGATCAAAAGGACGTAATAAAAGTGATCCAATTGCTTTTTGATGGAATGCGCAAAGGTGATAGCACCTTGGTAAGGATCTGTTTTCATGGGGAGGCGCAATTACACACTACTTTTTTCAACGATAAAGGAGAAGCAGTGTTGAGGGAGGAGTCCGTTGAACGATTTATTCAGGCCGTCGGAACGCCTCATGAGGAAATCTGGGATGAGCGCATTGAATCCATCGATGTAAAGGTGGACGATAACCTTGCCGTAGCATGGGTCCCATATGTATTTCATTTAGACGAAACACCATTGCATCAAGGCGTGAATGCTTTTCAGTTGGTCAAAACAATCGAAGGATGGAAAATAATCCAATTGACGGATACCAGAAGAAAAGTGGTGAATTAGACGCTCTATTTATTCACACGGGACAGTTGTAAAATCTCTTCGGTTATAAAAGACCTCACTCCAGTCTTTATTATGTTCAAATAAATCATCATCGATGACAATTTCTCCGGATGACTCTATTTTCCATTGCATATAGGCCCCTTTCTCCCATTGAAAATA
>SBFR01000045.1 GCA_006227105.1 Bacteroidota bacterium | reverse complement strand
TGTTTCACGTGAAACAAAAGTACAACATGTAAAAGGAGATTGTTTCACGTGAAACTAAAAAAGACGCAAATAATAATCCTCTTTTTGTCTCATAACAACTTGATCTATTTCAGATTTATCGCCGTATCCACACAAATGAAGCACACCATGCACACAAACCCTAGCTAGCTCATTCAAAAATTCTACACGTTCATTCTTACTATTTTCGGATACCCGATCCACCGAGATAAAAAGATCACCAGAAACCAAGTCTCCTTCACAATAGTCGAACGTTATAATGTCAGTAAAATAATCATGATCCAGATGACGCCTGTTCATTTCTAACAAATATTCATCTGAGCAAAACACGACCGTAATAGCTCCTATATCCTTGTGTTCCTCATTTACTAACGAGGTTAAACCTAAAACAAAAAGTTCCGGCTTAAAACCCGGAACTTCAACATCTATCTTCTCAAAATCGATCACTTTACAAAATAAATTGAAACCTTTCTGCCTCCTTCTTCAAATTCCACATCATCAGCGAGATTCTTCATTAAGAAAATGCCTCGGCCATTCTCCTTTAATATATTTTCTGGCGCGGTCGGATCTGGTAAATTGTTGTAGTCGAAACCCGCACCAGCATCCTTTACACTGAAGCAAAATTCTTCTTCTTTATCTCCCACAGACACTCCCACTTTCAAATGTTCCGCTCCCTTATTTCCATGTTCAATCGCATTATTCACTGCTTCTGTAACTGCAATCAAAACATTTCCATAAAAATCCTCATTCACACCCAATCTGGAACAAACCTTATCTACCAATGACTCCACTTTCGGGATTTCTTGAAATGTAGAAGCGATCTCCAAATCTTCAATTAACGCAAAACCTTCTTTCATATACAACCGCTGAGTTATTCTCAAAGTTGCCTATTGAAATATTCATTCGCTTTATCCCTATAGTACTTATTCAAGCTCGGGTCCACTGAACGCAACATCTCAATTTGTCGCAACTTTTCGTGGTTATACTCATCAAAACGAATTTGGTTACCATTATTGCTATTTTTTCCAGACTTACTTTCACGTTTTTCTTCGAACCCTCTTTCCATGATGGCTTTCTCACTTTCTAATAAGCGTGTCAAAATCTCTTTTTGTCTGTTTATCGTTTCCTTCGTAAAATTCTTATTAATCAACTCCTTTTCCTGTTGCTCCAATTCCTTGATCAAAGGGTTTAGTTTATTTCCAGAACCCTTACCATCCTTATTCAATTCATTGCGCAATTGTTCCAGCCGTTGTCTAATAGCTGTCTGCTCTGCCGCCATTTTCGCAATTTCCTTATTGCCCAAACCAAGCATATTTTGACCCTGACTCCCTGGTTTATTACCCATGCCTTCACCTGGTTTATCACCAGGTTTATTGCCGCCCGGATTCATGCCTTTTTGCATATTCTCCAACTGTTTCTTCAACATTTGTTTCATATCACCAGTAGACATGGAATTTCCTGGTTTGGGTTTACCTTTACCTCCTGGATTATTGCAACTACCAGAACCCTCCATCATACTTTGCATTTGTTGTTGCATGCTTTGAAGGCTTTCGTTTAATAACAGTGCTAGATTATTATATGAAGTCATAACAAATTGCTGATGAACTCCCAGGGCATCCTTTCTTCTTTCATCAATATCTTCTAACGCCAAATCATGATTCTTCTTAATAGAATTCAATTCACTGTCGATGAAAGAGGCAATTTTAGGTTGTCGTTTAGCCAGCGCCATCAAACTATCACGCACTTGACGAGTATCATCGATTATCCTCCTTTGTTTTCGTCCCAATCGCTTATAAACAGGGTCGGCATCATTGATTCTTTTAAACCTTAACATCACGTCTTCTTGATCAAAGCTGAGCGTCATAAGACTCTCCAGAATATTTCTGAGCGAATTGATATCCTCTTCCTGTTGTTGTTTATTAGAGTTCTGTTGCATCGCATCAAGCGATTCAGCCATTTTCTTCATTTCGTCGGCTGCCCCCTGCTGCTTTTCACCAGCTTTCTTTTCTTTATTATTTTGAAGATCCTCACTCGCGCCTTCCATGTTTTCTTTAATCTCCTCCTCCTTATCAAAAGCACTATCAATGTCCATTGGATTACTCAACTCCTTATTGAGTTCCTTTAGCTCATTTAAATCCTCTTTCAGCTCACTAAATTTTTCGTTCAACTTATCTTGTTCTTCCTTCGCTTTTTCTTTTGATAATCCATCCTTTTCAATCGACTCTTTTAACTCCTCCTGCTCCTTCGCCAGATTTTTTAACTCCTTCTCAATATCATCGATCTTTTCATTTACCTGAAGCCTTTTAAGCATCTCAAGACTTCTATCCAATTGATTCTTCATATCATCGGAAGTTGTCTCGATATCGTCAAGCTTATCCTTCAAGTCATTTTTGTTATTCTCTTTCATTAATTCCTCCAGCTGATCAAGCAGATTCATCAATTCTTCATCCATCAACTCCTCCAATAATTTTTCGATCATTTCCTGTTTTTCCAACAACTCCTGATCAACTTCGCTCAACTGATTTTTCTCTTCAAGGCTATTTGATAATTCATTATTCAACTGTTCCAAAGACTTGAAAAGATCTTCTTGCTTCTGTTTCAATTCTTGCAGTTTATTTTGCTTGTTCCAGTCAGATGATTTTGAATTCAGAACATCCTTTTTAAGCTTGTTCAGATCCTTCTGGAAATCCTGTGTTCGGTTCAATAGATCTTTAAAATCCTCTTTGGCCTTTTCCAGTTCAGAATCCCTTGTTTCATTCAACTCCTCCAACGTTGGTAATTGGTACGTATAAACAGCTGAGCGCGTAGTTTTGGAGCCATTGACAGCATCATTATCAGACACCACAAAGTAATATTCAATCTTATCTTTGAGCTTCAACTCTTCTCTTCTAAAGTCTACAGCAAAATCAAAACGCTGATCAGTACCTGATACAGATCGTACGTTCATTCTTTGCTCTTTCTTTTTTCCGTTTTCTGAGATGATCGTATAAACAAATTGTAATGACCTAAGCCCATGATCATCTCCTATCTTCCCTGAAAAGAAACGAAGGCCATCAGAAAGAGAGTCCTGTAGTTCTTCGACAGATATTGTTGGATACGCATCTTTGATTACAGAAATGGTGAACTTCATTGAATCCGTTTTATCAGTCGTGCTACTCTTCAACCAAATAGTTACCGGAGTATCATCGGTTATGACACTCCTCTGTTTAAACCCATTCGTTTTGAATAAGCTCTGCTTTGATCCTATCTTAAACCTGACATTTGTTGTATTTTTTGTGATCACATTCCAGTCAATTGTCGTTCCTTCAGGAATGGTCATATCACCGGCATTTGCAATCGTTTCGTTCTTCAATCCCAAATACTCAGGATAATTCAAGGTTGCATCCAGCTTGCCAATGATCGCCTTGCCAACGAGCTTGATTTCGTAAGGATCACTTTCAAAGTCATTGGCTAAAAACTTAAATTCTGATGATTTCTTCGGTTTTCTAATAACACCTTCAAACTTGTTTTTCGCTTTCCTGGTCATCAAAAACTTACCGTTTTCGCTGATTAGATATACAAACTCCGGTAGCTGTTCGCCTTTCAGCTCAAGTGACACATCAAGGTCTTCACCCTCTTCAATGGTAAGGTCCTTTGTTTCTAAAATAAAATCAAAAGGTGCTTCAACCTTAAACTCCTCATCATAATTTACGATTCGCTCTGTGCCTTGAGTAAGCATCGACGGTGCGGCCACACCAATCACAACAAGTAATACAAAAACAGGAATTAAATATTTTGCGTAACGTCTGTTCTCTTTTAGATCAATGGCTGACGCAAACGGTACTACTGACAGTTCAGATGATCTTTGAACAACACTTGCTCTCAGTAATTCAATATTTCCTACCTGCGCATCCAGATCGTCCTGAAGCTGTAGTGTATTCTTTAATCGATCCGAAACATCAGGAAAGAACTTGCCAATAATATCTGCAGCTTGATAACGGTTTATTCGCTCACCATACGAGTAGATCTTCAGTGCTGGCAGAATAAAAAACTTAATTAAAACCGCAATATTTAACAGTATAAAGCTAAAAAACAGTCCGGCCCTCACAATAGAATTGAATCTACCGAAATACTCCAGCACTGTTACCAGCAAATATGACATGATAAATATCCCAACGAAAAGGATCATACCCTGAACCATACGGTTCTTGTAAAACTTTCGAATGAAAGCGTCAATTTGCTCTAATAAATGATCGTATGCACTCATGAATCCTCTCTACAACCTACTAAGTTAATGAAGTAGAACGAGACCTCCACCTCTTTAATTATTTTTAACGATACACCCGTGGTTTCGGTACGTTCAACACATCAATAAATTCAGCTAATTCAGTTATCTTTGCGGTCAAATTATTCAAATATGTCAACTCAACCAGTAAGAGTAAGATTTGCCCCATCACCCACCGGTCCACTTCACATGGGCGGGGTAAGAACTGCTCTATATAATTATCTGTTTGCTAAGAAGAATAACGGAACATTCTTGATCCGTATCGAGGACACCGATCAAACCAGATTTGTTCCTGGTGCACAAGAGTACATTATGGACGCCTTAAAATGGTGTGGGATAATGCCAACTGAAGGCCCTGGGCTTGGTGGTGATTTCGGGCCTTATGTTCAAAGTGAACGTAAGGATCTTTATCGTCCGTATGCAGAACAACTGGTTGCAGAAGACAAGGCTTATTATGCTTTTGATTCAGCAGAAGATCTGGATCGAATGCGTGATCAAGCAAAACAAATGGGAATGCCCAACTGGCAATACAACAGTGTAACACGTATGAGCATGAAAAACTCACTTACGCTGCCTCAGGACCAGGTAAGCGAGATGTTGGCAAATGGAGCGCCGTATGTTATCCGAATGAAAATGCCGCGCAACCATGACGTACGCTTTGAAGATCTTATTAGAGGATGGGTGGTTGTAAACACCAATAACCTTGATGATAAAGTTCTTTTCAAAAGTGACGGGATGCCGACCTATCACCTGGCAAATATTGTAGATGACCATTTGATGGAAATAAGCCACGTGATTCGGGGGGAAGAATGGTTGCCATCTGCGCCTCTTCATGTTTTATTGTACCAAGCATTTGGATGGGACATTCCACAATTTGCTCATCTACCTCTATTACTTCGTC
The DNA here is from genome assembly GCA_006227105.1 of Bacteroidota bacterium. Lineage (GTDB taxonomy): Bacteria > Bacteroidota > Bacteroidia > Flavobacteriales_D > Crocinitomicaceae > M0103. Next base: position 178 of record SBFR01000045.1, on the reverse strand, counting down.
CAGATGGAAATGGTAAGCTGTCTAAAAGGGATGGTGATCGTTTAGGGTTTCCTGTCTTTCCAACGAACTGGACAACTTCTGAAGGAGAGTTATATTCTGGTTATAGAGAAAAGGGCTATTTCCCTGGAGCGTTCATTAATATGCTTGCTTTCTTAGGATGGAACCCTGGAACAACTCA
>SBFR01000097.1 GCA_006227105.1 Bacteroidota bacterium | reverse complement strand
ACATTTAAGCCTTTAAAATTAACAAAGAAGGCCATTGAATTAGAATTAGCGGACTATCATAAAAGTTGGATAGGCGCGTAAAATTGATTAACTTCAGATAATAGAATAAGATTATGAGTAAAGATGTTAAAAGTGTAGAATACGGTTTAGAAAAGATCTTTGAAGGTGCTCAGGATTTTTTACCGTTAATGGGAACCGATTATGTTGAGTTTTATGTGGGAAATGCCAAGCAGGCAGCGCATTATTATAAGACAGCATTCGGATTTCAATCACTTGCTTATGCAGGATTGGAGACCGGATTAAAGGATCGCGCCTCTTACGTATTGAAACAAGATAAAATTCGTCTGGTTCTTACTACTGCATTAAATAGTAGCTCTCCAATTGGAGAACATGTTAAGAAACATGGTGATGGCGTTAAGGTTGTAGCTCTATGGGTGGAAGACGCAACGAAATCATGGGAAGAAACGACAAAGCGTGGAGCCAAGTCGTTCATGGAACCAACTGTTGAAAAAGATGAACATGGTGAAGTGGTTCGTTCGGGTATTTATACCTACGGGGAAACTGTTCACATGTTTGTTGAGCGCAAAAATTACAACGGAATTTTCCTTCCTGGATATGAGAAATGGGAGTCAGACTATAATCCATCTCCAGTTGGATTGAAATTCATTGACCATATGGTAGGAAACGTTGGTTGGGGTGAAATGAATACCTGGGTAAAATGGTACGAAGACGTAATGGGATTTGTGAATTTCCTTTCTTTTGACGACAAGATGATCCATACAGAGTACTCTGCGTTGATGTCAAAAGTGATGAGTAATGGAAACGGACGAATCAAGTTCCCGATCAACGAACCAGCTGAAGGGAAAAAGAAATCTCAGATCGAAGAATATCTTGAGTTTTATGAGGGTCCGGGAGCACAACATATTGCTGTTGCCACAGACAATATCATTGAGACTGTAAGACAATTGAGAGAAAGAGGAGTTGAATTCTTATCCTCGCCTCCTCAAGCATATTATGACGAAATCCCAGAAAGACTTGGAGAACATATGGAGATGATGAAAGAACCTATTTCTGAGATCCAGAAATTAGGAATTCTTGTCGATGCAGATGAAGAAGGTTATTTGCTACAGATCTTTACCAAGCCTGTAGAGGACCGTCCGACATTATTCTATGAGATCATTCAGCGTATGGGAGCGAAAGGATTTGGAGCAGGAAACTTCAAAGCTCTTTTTGAATCTATTGAAAGAGAACAAGAGAAACGAGGAACATTATAATTCTAAAGATGAAAGGCGCAATTGATTTGCGCCTTTTTTCTTAACTATTCTATCCGTAACTTTACGGCAAAAATCAAACTATGGCAGAAGTAGGAATCATCATGGGTAGTACATCCGATCTACCGGTAATGCAAGACGCAGCTGATATCTTAAAGGAATTTGGGATCAGTTATGAAATTGACATTGTTTCTGCTCATCGCACTCCTGAAAAAATGTTTGATTATGCCAAGAATGCGCATAAGAGAGGTATAAAGGTGATAATTGCAGGAGCAGGGGGCGCAGCTCATCTTCCTGGAATGACTGCTTCATTAACTCCGCTGCCAGTCATTGGTGTTCCTGTAAAATCTGCCAATTCAATCGACGGTTGGGACAGCATCCTTTCTATCCTTCAAATGCCAAATGGAATTCCTGTTGCTACTGTAGCTTTGAATGCAGCGAAAAATGCTGGAATCCTTGCCGCAAAGATCATTGGATCCAGCAATGCCGAGGTACAAGGTAAAATGGAGGCTTATATGGAAAGCCTCAAAGCCAAAGTGCTTGAAGGTGCCGAGAAAGTGAAGACTCAAGGATAAAGCAAGTATTTACTCCGTATCTTTTTAAAATTTTCGAGATCTTCCTGCCAGGTTGAGCGAATTTCTTTTGCGCTATATCCCTTCTCCAATTGCTCTCTTAACGTTGATGTTCCTGCCAATCGGTCAAAGAATCCCTTTTGATTAATAAACGGCAACGTATCTCCCAACAACTGTTTTGCATTGATAAGATAAGATAGATTGATCTCATACTTCCTTCTTACATGGCTTCTTTCAAGATCAAAACCATAACATATCTGATTTTCATACATCGGGTTTTTTGCTCCAGGTTTTGATTCCGGAATAAAACAAAAGTCGCTTTCAGGAAAGCGAGGATGACCGTACACTTCAAATGGCCATTCAGTTCCCCTACCAACACTTACGCTTGTAGCTTCAAACAGACACAGGCTTGGGTACATGGTAATCGCGAGCTCTGATCTCAAATTAGGAGATGGCGGTATCGGTAAAACGTAATGTGTTTTATGCGTATAGAAACGACACGGGATCACCCACAAGTTACAATGTAAACTATCTCGTAACCAATGCTCTCCGTTGATCATCATGGCATATTCACCAATCGTCATACCGTACACAATAGGCACAGGGTGCATCCCAACAAATGAACGATGGGAAGAATCACGAACTGGTCCATCTATATAATGACCATTAGGATTGGGTCTGTCCAATACGATCAAACGTTTTCCATTCTCTGCACATGCTTCCATGACATAATGTAAGGTGGAGATATAGGTATAAAATCTCACACCCACATCCTGAATATCGTAGATCACAATATCGACATCTTCGAGCTGTTCAGGTTTCGGTTTTCTATTATTTCCATAAAGCGATACAATTGGTAATCCTGTCTTTTCATCAACCGTACTTTCAATATGTTCACCCGCATCCGCCTTCCCTCTGAAACCGTGCTCAGGTGAAAAAACTTTAACCACATTGTATCCTGAATTCATTAGTGTATCGACCAAATGAACTCCCTTCACTACACTTGTCTGATTTGCTACGACCGCAATTCTTTTATCGATCAATGAATCCCTGAAGATCTTAAGTCGCTCTATACCAAGCAAAGGATGTCTCAACTGAACATTTGATCCTTCGCGAATCAGTTCTTCGTCTTCTTCTTCATTCGATACATTTTCGATCACAACGGTTTCTTCCACGTTGTTTTCAGGTCTCGAAAATGAGGGGTGACAGGAATACAGTAAAAAAAGTAAAATACTTTTTAACCATAAAAGCTTTACGTACCTTAGTCCACCTAAAGACAAAAATTTGCCTTTTGAATTTTTCATAGCAAGAAGGATCCTTCGGAATGAAGTGCAAGGTAAGAAAGTTTCAAGACCTATTGTACGCATATCGGTTATAAGTATTGCACTGGCAGTTGTTGTTAACTTGATCACAATTGCAGTCGTGACCGGCTTTCAGAATCAGGTACGTGAAAAGGTTTCAGGCTTCGGTTCACATATCTTCATCATGTCCGCAGGTGAAAACAGCATCTATGAATCTGAACCATTACTCAAAAACCAGACCTTTATTGATGAACTCAAAAGCAATCCCGATATTGCATCTGTTCATTCTAATGGATACAAATCAGTGATCCTTCAATCGGATAAATTTGAGCAAACCACTAACATTAAGGGAAAAGATACTGTTATTGTTGCCCAGGAAATCCATGGCGGAATATTGAAAGGAGTAACTGATGAATATGACTGGTCATTTTTTAAGCGTAATCTCGTTTCTGGAAGTATACCTAATTTCTCTAAAGATAAATCCGAAGTTCTTGTGTCCAAAAAAGTAGCAGATCAGTTAAACCTAAAGGTTGGGGATGATGTGAAGGCTTTTTTCGTTAAGAACAATCCCATAAAGAGAGTTTTAAAACTATCCGGGATCTACTCTTCAGGTCTTGAAGAATTCGATTCCAAATTCATTGTCGGAGATATTTCGATCGTTCAGGAGTTGAATGATTGGGGAATCGTCGCTGAAATAGAAGTTGCGGATACCATGACCAATGGGCAATTGATCATTCGCGGCACAGTAAATGGCGGAAATGGAAATTACAGATATGATTGGGGGAAGGGATATGAGAACTATTCAGGTTTTACTCTTTGTCCGATAAAGGATACGACCATCCGACTGATCGCATCTGATTTCTGGTCAAACATCAGTGGTAAAAATGAACAAACAAGTATTCCGGACACTGCATATCTAGAGTTGAAGATCAAAGGAACAGGATACTCCTTCTGTGACTTTAAGCTTAATCAGGATAAAGAATTAATTAAAAAATATCTGAACGAGGACGGGAGTAAGTTCAGCATTGATGCTTCTGAAAAATCGATCGTTGTCACTTCAAAGAAAGGGAGAGGTAGCTTTTACAATTATATCGGTGGATATGAAATAAATGTAAAGGACTGGAATAGACTTCGAGAAATTCATACAAAGCTGAAAAAGCAATATGAGTTCATCCCTACAAAGAACAACGAGACCCTTGCAGTAACGAGCATTATCGATAATGAAAATGACATTTTTGTATGGTTAGGATTTCTTGATCTGAATGTGGTTATCATTCTAACATTGATGATCCTAATTGGAATAATAAATATGGGTTCCGCTCTTTTAGTCTTAATACTTGTTCGTTCAAATTTCATTGGACTAATGAAAGGAATGGGTGCCACGAACTGGCAGATCAGAAAAGTCTTTCTATATCAAGCAGCCTTTTTGATCGTGAGAGGAATGATCATCGGTAATCTAGTTGGAGTTGGTCTTTGTTATCTTCAGTCAACTTTCGGTATCGTAAGCTTGAATCCGGAAGTGTATTACCTGGACAAGGTTCCTGTAGAATTGAATCTTCTTGCCTGGGGTATGTTGAATGTTTCAACCTTATTGATTTGTGTTCTATCGCTGATCATCCCAAGTTATGCTATCACAAGGATCAGTCCTTCGAAAGCAATTAAGTTCAACTAAAAAAGCCACCCTTTCGGATGGCTTCTATCATTTTTGTTTTGATCTTATTTTGTCTGTAGTTCGATGAACTGATATGGACGATACTTATCTTGGTTGTCGAAGTCTCCTTCGTACTTAGGACCCTGCACCACTGCCGCGATGATCTGTACCTTCACCTTCGCATCCATTCCTTTTGACTTGAAGTACTGGTTCAGCTCTTTTTCGATCTGCTGTGCACGAGACTTAGCAAGCTTGTCGTTGCTCTGGAATGTTCTTGTTGGAACATACGATGCAGATGAGTTGATGCTGATCGTCACCATTGGTCGTCCCTGTGCTAGGATCTTCTCTACTCCATTTACAAACTCTTTCAGCTTTCCTTCTTCTACTGTTAGCTTATCTGCGTTGTAATCAAAGAAGTGCTTCAAGCTGATATCCATCGGTGCAGGTGGTTCTGTAACTGAACATGTACTGCTTGCCGTTTGTCCAACCGCATCCGTTACTGTCACTGTGTACTCACCAGCTCCTACTCCCATGATGTCTTCTGTTGTTCCACCATTGGTCCATGAGAAG
>SBFR01000253.1 GCA_006227105.1 Bacteroidota bacterium | reverse complement strand
TATATTGATTTTTAATTGTATATGACATTAAATGGCCTCAAAAACAGGTTATCTCCAATTATTCGAATTGGAGTCTTATCTTTCGTATTATTTAGTGTAGCAGGTTGCAATCAATATAAGCACATCACCTATGAAAGGAATAAACCAGATAAACCTTTGAAGATTGTTCCTGATCAGGCGAATAAAAGGTTTTTCACTCATTTTATACACATTGAAGACACTATATATCAACTGTCTAACATTCAAGGAATTGGCGCTGGCGATGATTCAAAAATCACAGGTACGATTGCTAAATTGGATACTCAAAAAATAGAGCTTTACAATTCAATTGTTTCCACCAAAAAATTCAAACTATCAGATTCGATTGAAAACACTCTTTTTTATCAGGCACATCATTTTACTTCTGAAATTAACATCGATAAGAAATCAGGGAGATGTGAGGTAATTGTAAAAGACATATACAGATATGAGACCATTGACAAACCCCGGATTTTGCCGAAAATTCATAAGAAAGGGGTTAGAATTTTATTGTATTTCCTTCTGTTTGTATCTTCCATTGCCATTGGGCTATTACTTTTAATTTTATTTTTCAGTAAAGCTTTTTTCGGTTATGGAATATTCGATCTGAACTTATACTCTGGGTGGTAACTTTATAAATTCAATTTTCAAAATGAAAAAACCGGCTTTATTTTATTTTAAATCATTGCCATTTCTTTTTCTAATCATCATTCTTGGTGGTTGCAAAATGGTTTACTACAACAAGATTAATCTTGTTCAAGTTAAACCTTCCAAATATTTATCCCGCAATTTTGACTCAGGATTATCAAACTATAATTTGATTGTTCATACTACGGATACATCTTCTGAGGAATATTTTGAAGTTAATTATGTCCTTACGGAAAATGAAATTTTGACGGGGGTAAAATATTATCATAATGATTCAAAAGAGCAAAGAGAATACTACGATGAATTAAAATCCAATCAAAAGGAAGATCATGCCAAAACAGAAGTAAAAGCTGAGGACATCAATAAGCACCTGGATCAAATACACATTTGGGTTTCTGACAGCGTTTTTCAAAATATAGATGATCAAGTCGAAATAAATACAAATAAGGTTTTGGCAATTGAAAAGGTGCAAAAAAGAATTGCATACGGTGGTTTGATAATACTTGGAGCTGTAATTGGTTTTTCACTAATGATCTTAACATTGTTATATTTGGCCGTCCAAAATATGACCTTTGCTCTTGATTTCCATTAATTTTTTTGTGACCATAAAAAGATGTTTTCTGTTCGTTTAAGATTGTACCGTGTAAATTAAATGGAATCCCATGAAATCATTGAACGAAGGACTATAAGTAGTCCGATTTCCATCCCCACCTTAATTTTTGGCATACTGTGGGTTGGTTTGATGCTAAGAGTAATATTTGGCATTGGGCTATCGTATCTTCTAGGTTCAACCGTTTTTATTCCATTGTTCATTTTCTTCCTTGTAGGCATCTACATACTGTACAGAGCTCTATCATCAAAACAAGAGGAAACGATTGAAGTAAGTACCCGCGATGTTCAATTCTCCAGGAAGAACTGGTATGGAAAGGAATCTGGATATACAGAACCCATTTCCAGCTTTTCTGGTCTTATGCTAGTTCCAAGAGAAGTTAGCACAGGAGATGATCATACAAGAACAGTATTCGATATTGATCTGATTCATAAAGAAAAAGACTTACACATCATTCTTCAAACTTTTTCAGATAATACTGCAACCAGAGAACAGATAGAATACTATGCAAAACGGTTAAAGGTTCCCATTCTTGAAAAAGATGTAGAAGGAAATATTATCGAACGCAAAGTTGAAGAGTTGGATGATACACTTTCAGAAAGATTGATAAAGGGAAAATTTCAACGAACATTCGCGAGTAATGCTCCCTTTAAAAGCAAAAAATACAGATTAATTGAGACTTCAGGAGGGATAATCTTGGATCGACCTTATCGAGGTGTACTCTATATTGGGATCAGTATGATTTTGGGTGCAATCTTTCTGATGATCAAAGGAATTTTACCTTTAGGTTTTGATCTGGCCCTTTTGATGTGTGGTGGTTTTATGACGTTCGGGGGTATAACCCGAGAACAACTCGAAATTAAGGATGGATTGATCATCTATAGAACTTTGATCTTGAAATACGAATTCAGTGCTACGATCCTGAGAATGTCTGAGGTAGAAGAAATCTCCACCCGCAATAACCCAAAATACGGAAATGTAAACAGCATGAACCAGGCAATAAGGATCTCAACTGACAAAGCTGAAGTATTCTTTGCTCAATACACCCCAAAAGCAGAGCGTGAATGGATCATTGACAAGCTTATAGAACTCACTTTGAAGCAGTCATAATAACATTTCTTAATTAAAAATTGGTGTTAATCTAATACACCTCTTGCCCTCTTAACCCTTGACTTACACAGATATTATCAGTTTGTCCACCTTTTGTCCACCCCCTAAATAATAAGGAATCCAAACACTTTATTGACATTTGTCGAAACTAAACGATTGGTCATGAAGTCAAATTGTTGTACTCCGTTTTTCAGTCTTGCTTTGATCAGCATCCTATCTCTATTTTGCCATCAAACAGTAAAAGCACAGGTAACCGTTTCCGGTGCAGCTCCTGCTTCAAATGGGACCTATGCTAACTTAAGTTCAGCATTCTCAGCCATCAATGGTCAGACTCAAACTGGCAACACAATTTCAGTCACAATTACTGCCGATTTTACTGATCCGGGAGCTTCATTAAATGCCGGAACATGGGCTTCTCTAACAATTCAACCTTCAGGTAACAGAACAATTACAGGAAATGTTTCTTGGGGATTAATAGAATTATATGATGCAGATTATGTCACTTTTGATGGATTGAACACAGGAGGAAACTCTTTAACCATCTCAAATAGCAACACTTCAACTAATGCATCTACGATCAGATTGTGGCAAGACGCAACTTATAATACCATAACCAATTGTACCATACTTGGCTCTTCACGTGGCGAGGCCGGGCGATTAGGTGCTACCACTACAGGTGGAAACATCTCTTTTGTAAAGAACAATTCGGGGGGTACAGGTACCGATCATAATACTATTTCAAATAATAATCTTGGTCCAGTTGGAGCAAATGTCCCCGCTTGTTTAATTAGGGGGTATAATGCCAATACAGGATCAGCATGGTCAGCTTCTTCGAGCGACAACGTAGTCAGCGGAAACAACCTTTACGATTACTTCCATTCTTCTGATGAAAGTTCCGCAATTCATATAAGTGCATACAATAAAGACTGGACAATAGATAATAACAAGTTCTATCAGACATCAGCCAAAACACACTCAACAGGATACAGACACACCGCCATTTTTATTTCTGCAAATTACAGTGCTTCTGTTATCACCAGTAGTGCTGCTATTAATTCATTCACAATAACCAATAATACGTTTGGATTTGCAAATTCCTCCGGCATAGGCACGTATGAGATCAACGGAGTTTCAAACACAATCGTAGAAATGATCTATTTATGCGTTGGAGACTACAATTCTTCTTGTCAGACCAACATCGATGGTAATACGTTTGCTCATATTTCTGTGGCAGGTAGCTCCTTAGGAAATGGAACCTCTGCCCCTTTAAAAATGATCAATATCTACAAAGGAAATGTCAACATTGGAGTAAATAGCGGAAATACATTCGGTGATCAAACAACTACAGGAAGTCTCTCTTTTACAACTAGTGCCAATACGACGGTAACGAACATCTACGGCATTTTAGTAGACCGAATAAGTACCGGTGGTGTTGTCACAATCGCTAACAATAATTTTGGATCAATCTCAGCTTCTTGCACACATGCTACTCCTATTTCCACAAGTATTTTTGTGGTATCATCAGGAATGACAGTTAATGGTTCTTTAACTGTTCAAAATAACATCATTGGTGGTACGGTTCCAAATAGCATTCAAAACACTAGCACTTCCACAAACGCAATAAATTCTGTCGTTGGAATCTTTGTTATGCCTTGTCCTTCTATCATATCTGAGAATACAATTCGAAATTTAACCTGTAATGGTGGAACAGGAAATGGTTCAAATGGCCCGACTACTTCAATTAGTTCGGTAATTGGAATTGCGGTACGCAACAATTACACACATACAATATCACACAATACGATCTATTCACTTCATAATACTCACAGTAGTGCTGCCACCATTGTCACGGGGGTAGAATTTTCAAGTGGTGCATCGGGAAGTTTCGTTGAAAGAAATATGATCCATTCATTGACGGCCTCCAATACATCCGCCATAATAAATGGTATTCATGTGAGCAATACAAATGGTCCTGTTACTGTAAAAAACAATATGATCAGTCTGGGATTGTTTGAGAATGGCAGTTCATTATCACTCGGAATGAATATTAATGGAATCAATGAAAACAGTTTAGTAACCCAAGCAAATGCATTTTACTTCAATAGTATTCAAATTGCTGGCAGTGCCGTTTCTGGAAGTCAACCAACGTACGCTTTTTACAGTAATAAAGGAAGTATAACAAAGAACATTAGAAACAATATATTCTTTTCAAAACGAAGCAATGGAGCGGGTACAGGTAACCATTTCAGCATCAGAATTCTTAATATTTCAAGTCTCACAATCGACTACAACGATTATCAGGCAACCGGAACTGGAGGTATTCTGGGAAGAATCAATGCTACCAATTACACAACTCTAGCGGATTGGCAAACAGCCACAGGACAAGACGCGAACTCGATCACCCCATTTTCTCCAGTCTTTGTTTCAGACAATGATCTCCATTTGCAAACAACTGGGAATACCCCACTGATTGCTGGACTTACAATTGCCGGTATTACAACAGATATTGACCCAGACACTCGTGCATCAACTCCTACAATTGGTGCTGACGAGATTATCACAGGTTTACCTGCAACCATCTTTGGATTGAGAACTGAATGTGAGAATGATCATAATGTAGTGAAATGGGGAACTTTTTCTGAACAAAACACATGGTTATTCTCCGTAGAGCGCACATACGACGGAAAAGAATTTGAAACGATCGGTACATTGGAAGCAGCGGGAAATAGTTCCATGACCATTGAGTATGCATTTGTTGACCCAACTTTGAACGATAGAATATCTTATTACAGACTGAAGCAGATCGATAATGATGGTGTATACACGTATACCAATCTTGTAGAAGCAGCATGCTACACAAATTCAACTGAAAATAGAACGATCAAACTTTATCCGAATCCTACAGTTGATCATCTGATCATTGACTCTAAAAATGAGATCTCTGAAATAAACCTATTTAACCAACTCGGAGAGTTTCTTTCAAAATTCGAAGTCAAGGACAAATTCGCTGTTATTGAAATAAAAGACTATCCTGCAGGGCTATATTTTATTCAATTGCTCGACACTTCAGGAAATGTTCAACTTGAAAAAATAATAAAACAGTAAAGATCACGGGTAAAAAAGAAGGCAGCTTGAACTTCAGTTTGAAAGATAGGTTAGGTTGTTTTATAAGTTAAATTAGGTTTAGGTTCGTTAGGTTAGTTCTTTCAGCAAGCGCCTCTTTTTTACCCGTTTTTTCAACTCAACTTCCTTAGGTATTGGTCAAGTTTCACTTGAACTGGTAATTCCAGTTTTTTACGAAGTCTGTACTTGTTCTTTTTTACACTCTCCTCACTAATATTCATAACAACAGCCATTTCTTTAGCTGACAAGTCCATCAATAACAATGAGCATAAACGCTTCTCCATTTTTGTTAGATTGGGATGAGTAGACTCAAGTTTTTGCACAAATGATCGTTGCAACTGGTCGATCTGCTGCTCGAACTCAAGACGTTCTTTATCCAGATTTACATTGTAGTTGATCTCATGCTTCAGGGTTTGGATCACCGATGGATCATTTTCCTTATTTAGATTGTTGAGATCCCCTTGCAGATCTTTCAGAAAGTTATTTTTTTCGATGATCTTCAATGCAAGGATCTCGAGGTCCTTTTCCTTCAATAGAACTTCATTCTGATAATGAAGTTTTTCTTTTTCTGCTAATTCGTTTTTCAATCTTGTTCTTTGAAATGCTACCCTAAGGTTGGTGTAGACGAGTATGATCAAGCCGAGAATAGAAATCAAAACAATGATCGTGATGTTCTTCTGTGTAGCTTTTAATTGATTTTCTTGTTCGATAAACTTGATCTCTTTGTCTTTTTTCTGGATCTCATGCTTCATTTCCAGATTATGGATCATCGCTTCAGCCTCCTGATTTTTAGCTATCTGATCGTTTTGAATATGCAACTCCAAATATTTCATAGAATTCTTATAATCTCCGATGGCTTTATATAAGTCACTTAAATTCAAATAATTGCTACTTAGATAATGGTATGCTTTATATTTATCGAACATCGGAATCGCAACATCATACAAGGGAATTGCCTCCAAATATTTTTTTTCCTTTTGAAAGAGATAAGCCATATTTCCTTTGGTCACAGCTACACCTAATTCACTTGAATCTTGCTCAAAAAAGTCAAGTGCTTTCTGATAATTGATTCTGGCTTTATCATGTTCTCCTTGTTTTGAATAGATAGCTCCAATGTTATTCAAAATACCCCCATAGTTTTCATCCCGATCTGAGTCGATATACAGTTCAGAACATCTTTCAAAATAGTACAATGCTCTTTTAAACTCTCCTTTACTCGCCAAACAGACTCCAAGCATTTGATACAATTCTCTGGAGTACGTTAATGGTAATTCACCGTGCTTGCTAAGTATTTCTTTAACCTTCACTAAGGAACCAATCGCTTCATCATAACGATCCATTTTCATTTTAAGCGAAGCAATACTTATTAATGTTGCCACCTGGTTTTCATAGTTTTCCAACTTTTCAGATAACTGCATTGCCTCCAGGTAATAATTCATGGCTTTTGACTGTTCACTTACAGACGCATAAGCATCTCCAATTTTTCTATTTAGGATGCTTTGATGATCTTTATTTTCTTCGATCAGAGCACATTTCATCGCATTTTTAAAATGTGCTACAGAGAGGTCATACTTTGCTTCTCCAAAAGCGATGTCTCCTTTTTTTTCGAGTTCAGCACACTTACTATTGATCAATTCTGACTGAGCATACACCCCATTCAACACGCACAAAACAAACCCTAGAAATAAGAGACTTTTCATTCAGCTAATTTCGGAATTCTTAAGGCTATATCCTAATGAGGATTGATCATATACATGATGAAAAACAAGAAAGAAATATGGTAAAGTACTTTGAATTCTCTTTTTTCGTAATTTGCTGATCGTTATCTACTTAATGCTACTATTATGCGAAAGATCTACTCAATTGCTCTGAGTTTTTTGGCACTGAATTTTGCCTATCCTCAGAACGTCACAGGAAATAGTCAAACGACTTCCTTTTCCAATAAGGAAAAAATCAAAAATACTCAGGTCAGAACGATCAGTGTCATGCCACAAGAAGAAACTATTCACCCGGAAAGAGGAAGTGGTTTTGGTCAGCATTCTTGTAAGTCACACGAGCTAACCAAGAAATATTACGAAAGTATTGGAAAGTGGGACGAGTTCAACAATGACTATCTACAAAATGCCCCGGTCGTTAAACCGCCTGCTGCCGCCAAAACACCTGGAGTGAATACTATTGCTGTGATCTTCCATGTCGTTTACAATCCAAATAACTCGGCAGAAAACGTATCGTATTCGAACATCATGAATGTCTATAACGATATCGTTGAGGATTTCCAGTTAATGAACGCCGATGCTTCTCAGGCCAGAACTCAATTCGGATTTATTCCTGCTGATGCAAATATTAATTTTTGTCTGGCAACAAAAACACCTACCGGTACACCTTTAACAGAAGTTGGTGTGATCAGAGTTTCAACCACGGAAGATTGGTACGACTCAGATGGCGGAGAAGAAAACAAAATGAAGTCATCAGCAACCGGTGGATCTCAGATCTGGGATCGAAACAAATATTTAAATGTATGGATCTGTGATATCTCCAACGGCGCAAACTCCGGAACAGCTGGTTATGCTTATCGCCCGACAACTACTTATTTACCTTCTGCCTCTATAGACGGAATTGTGATCGACTATAACCTTGGTGTAAACAACGACAACGTATTGACTCATGAGATCGGTCATTATCTAGGTTTGGACCACACCTGGGGAGGATCAGGAAGCTGTACCAATGATGACGGTTTTGCTGATACACCAAACACAGCTGGTCCTTCATTTAATTACAGCGGATCATGTTCGGGAAATCAGACCACTTGTTCTACTACTCAGACGATGTATGAAAACTACATGGACTACAGTAACTGTACTGTAATGTATACGCAAGATCAGGCAGATTATATGTTGACCATATTAACTGGAATCAGGAGCTCCCTATTATTGTCAAATGGTTGCGACCCCGTGAATGCACCTCCTGTAGCGGCGTTTACTGCAGATCTTTCCGATCCTATTATTATCCCAGTAGGAGGATCCGTGAACTTCTTTGATCAATCCACCAATGTTCCAACTTCGTGGTCATGGAACTTTGGAGGAGGAGCGGCTAACTCTACTCAGCAAAATCCACAAGCTACGTTTACGGCTGTCGGAACTTATGATGTTACTTTGACTGCAACGAACGCCTATGGAAGCGACAGTGAGACGAAGCTAGCGCATGTGCAGGTAGTGGCTGCAGCCGCAGGAACGGCATGTGACACATTAAGAAACTACAACCCAGTCACTGAAGATCTTGCATACTACAACTGGACATCAGGATGGGGATTCCTTCCGGGACATGGTAGATATTCTACGACAGCTCAAAGTCAGATTTATCAGTATGCTGATCGCTATACCGCACCTGCCACAACCTATGTTCGACGTCTACGATTCCCTATTGCAAAAGCAGTAGATCAAAGTGGCACAGGACTTATGAAGATCAGAATCCAATCGGATAATGCAGGAAATCCAGGGACAGTGCTTGTAACGGATACACTTCTGGTTGCGGACATGGATGCAGGATTTTATAACGAATTCGATTTTACAAACCCTGTTCAGGTTACAGGAAACTTCTGGGTAACCTTTGAAATGATCTACGGAACCCCATTGGATTCAGTTGCTCTTTTAATGGTCGATTTTGACTACCGAAATGGTACAATTGCTTCAGGAGCGAGTACAATGAAATGTTACTATGGTGGTACAACTAGCACTAATGGGACATGGCACCCTACAACAGACCTCAACCCAATTATCATGTCGAGTTTGTGGTTAGATGTTCTTACGTCTAATGGTCCTGCTCCGGTAGCGGATTTCCTTGCTTCAGATGATAAAGTTTGTGTTGGAGGTCAAATTACAGCAAATGGTTCAGGTTCTCAGAATACAACGAACTACTATTGGTACATGACTGATGATCCGTTTACCACAGTATATTCGCAAGCGTTTACTGCAGGACCTACATTCACGTTCAATCAAGTAGGTAATCGTGCAATCTATTTGTTTGCCGATGGTTCATGCATGACCGATGCAGTTTATCTCCCTGTTACTGTTACAGCTAAACCAAGTGCGACTGTTACGCAAACCAATACCACGTGTGGTCAGAACAATGGTACCATAACGATCACGAATCCAACAGGAGGTGATTCTCCAAACTATACTTATAGTATTGACGGTGTCAACTTTCAGACTTCTGGAACATTTACAAATTTGGCACCGGGAACATACACGGTCTATGTTGTTACTCCAGGTGATAATTGTGATAAAACCTATTCAAGAACGATCGCAACGTCTTCTGAGCTAACTGCAACCGTTAGTTCAAGTACCACAGTGTGTCCGGGAGAATCTGCGACTTTGACCGCATCAGGAGGTACAATTTACACATGGTATGATGGAAGTACTGTGATCGGTAATACCGCATCCATTACAGTTATGCCTACTGCCACTAATCAATACACTTGTATCGTGTCTGACGGTACTTGTGAGGCTACAGTGTATACCTACGTCTATGTCGATGCATGCGGTGGGCTGGATGAATTCATCAAACAAGTCAAGATCGCACCAAACCCAGTTAACGAGCAGTTCTCTATAGAACTGGAAGGAGATTTCAACTATGAACTTCTGGATGCTAGAGGTCGACTGATAGAAACTGGAAAGGGTACTGACAAACATTCAGTTAGCATGTATAATTGTAGCACTGGAGTTTATTTACTTCGAATTAAAAACGATCAGTTCGAACATGCCTTCAGAATAGTTAAAAATTAATAAGTGATTCAAGAAAAAAGCCCGGGAGACCGGGCTTTTTTAGTTTCAGATCATGATGCATTTAAAACTTTCCAATGATTTGATTGTTCTATAGAAAAACAACGGCAATGAAAACCATAATTATCATCTCAATCACGTTAGTCGGATTATTCGTTTTACTTCAATCATTTGTTATGTTCTCGACTTCGGGAATTGAAAAACATCAATATAAGGTGATCAAAACCTATGATGATTTTGAAGTTCGTGCTTATGAATCCGCCTTATTTTCGAGTGTCGTTTTGAATGATTCAACTTACGAAGCCTCTTCCAATAAAGGATTCAGAGTATTGGCAGGTTACATCTTCGGAGGTAATGAAGAAGGCGAAAAAATTGCTATGACCTCACCGGTTGCCATGGAAATTGGAGACAGCACGAAAATGTCATTCATGGTTCCCTCTAAATACAATGAGAAAGATCTTCCAAAGCCGAATAGCGATAAGATCTTTTTTGAACAAAAACCTGAGAGTATCATGGCTGCTATTCGTTTTGGAGGCTGGGCAAATGATGAGAAAATCGAAGAGTATCAGAATAAACTAAAAGACCTTTTGAAGAAGAACAATATTCAACATACGGGGAAATTCGTTTACCTCGGGTACAATCCCCCTTATGCGGTGGTCGCAAGAAGAAATGAGATCATCGTAGAATTAGTGAATTTCAAAAACTAGACTCGTTTATTCTCGAATCTATTTTTCCCTTCAACCTTTCTGATATTCCCTTCGTTTTGAAAGTAATAAGTCCTATATTGGTATTGAAATACTTTCCATATGAACAGGTTCTTTCAACTTTTTTTGATCTCAGGCGTAGTAATTTTTAGCTTGAGTTGCTCAAAAGACTCTCGCGGTAAATACATTGGGAAATGGAATTTTAAAGAGACAGTTTTTTATTATTCTGGATATTACGATTATAACGTGCCTCCGGGAAATTCTCCAAATTGGGTCAGCACTCAATCAACTACTGTTAATTACAATGACAATTCAGGATCGATCCGCAGGGGCTTTAAGCCGAATGAACTCATCATTAAATACTGTGAAACTTGCGAGGAAAGAAAGATCGACCTAAGAGAAAATGGTAAACATTCATGGAATCTTACAGTGAGCAATTTCATTGATTATGTCCAACCACCCCCAGGAGGTTATTCATCGTCCTATACCACCGTAACGGTTGAAGGCATAAGATTATAAGAATGAATTCACAGCCCCAAACCAGATATCGTATCCTCAAAGCCTTGTTGGGATGTTGTGTATTTTTGGCTTTTTCTTGCACGAAAGACAAAGTAGTTCCTGATCCCAGAATGAAGTATGTCGGGGATTGGAATTTTAAATCGAATAGTTACCATTTTTCAGGCTTTTACGATTACAGTGGCCAGACTCCCGTTTGGACTTATACAGAATCTTCTTCAACCGGTTACAATGACAGCACCGGTTCAATTCGACTAGGTCCTAACAAAAATCAATTAATCATTAGATTCTGCAGCACTTGCATGGATGAAATCTTCGATTTGAATGAAAATGGAGATGAAAAATGGTCGCTTGATTCAGTTCATTTTTTTAATAACATTCTACCCGCACCTCCGGGTTATACTTCATCGTACTCTACATATAATGTAGAAGGTTGGAAACTTTAATCGTCATCACCCTTAGAAAATATAATAATGATTCCAACCCATCATTCAGACAAAACCTCCAAAATGGCTATCGTTGTCAACCATCTGGAACAATTGAATGAATATGACCATACAGAACCTCATCGCCATGACTACTACGAATTTTTTTATTTTTTAGAGGGAGGCGGTTCCCATTTCATTGACTTTATTGAATTCCCCATTCACGGGAACAGCGTTCATATTGTAGGTCCTGGACAAGTGCATCAGATGAATAGAGCCCTTGATTCAGAGGGATATGTAGTATTGTTTACCCTGGAATCTATGGATCATCCCAAAGAGATCGAATCCTTTCTTTTCGAACACAGCCTTTTAGCTTCAGATGAATTATCTCCTGTATATAGATTCACAGAAAGCATTAAAAAAGAACTAAGAGAAAAAGTAGAGAACATATATAATCGATGTAAATCTGATTCTTCATTGGATCGATTGAAATTAGTCAATGATCTTCAATTTCTTTTTATCTGCTGTATGGATAATAAGGCACTTGATCCGACAGGAACAAACACAATTTATATCCAATTTCGGAAATTGTTAAAGACCAATTTCAAGACGTTAAAGAAAGTCAAAGAATTTGCTGATGCATTAAATATCAGTGATCGATCACTCAATGAGATCGTTAAAAAGCAAACCGGTAAAACGGCCAGTGAGATTATTTATCAGCAGGTAATTATGGAGGCCAAGCGATTTCTGAGAACAGGTATGAACATTAAAGAAGTTGCGTATTCGCTAAATTTTGACGACCCAGCTCATTTTTCGAAATTCTTTAAATCGCAAACCGGACTAGCTCCGCTTGACTTTCAGAATAATACATGATTTCTGCAGAATTGTACATGGATTGCAATCTTTTGGTGACGTAGTTTTGCTATAAATACTAAAACAATGATTATGAAAAAGTTTAGTTCAATCTTATTAGCAGTTCTATTCTGTTCGTTTGCAATCGGACAGACATGGCATCAAGTAGGTGTGCCAACCACAGAACAACTAAATGTGATCCATTTCGTTCAAAATAGTTTTGGAGTTGGATATATAGGAGGGAATAATGGAGTTTTATTAAAGACCTATGATTCCGGAACAACATGGGATGCAGTTAACTATACTGGAATTAATGCAGCTGGTCCATTTCATTTTAAAGACCTTCAATTTGTTGACCCTGATGTAGGATTTGCAACATTAGAAGGAACAATAGGATTGTATAAAACAATAGATGGGGGATCAACCTGGAATGAATTAGACGATCCATCAATGGGTGCTTTTTGCTACCGCTCAACCCTGCACGTAATAGATGAAAATCATTTTTTTGTAGGAGGAGCAGGCTGTTTCCAAAGCACAATGATTTTTGAATATAATAATGGTGTGTGGTCAGAAAAAATGGACGATCATGAAACCTTCAATGCAACGCATTATGTAAAAGATATTCAATTCAGAGGGAATCTTGGAATCGCCTCAGTGAATAGTGACGTAATTCTTCGCAGCACTGATGGAGGTCAAAACTGGAACCAAGTGAGCACCTTAATACCTGATCCAAGTTATCATCTAACGGATATCATCATTGTTAATGACACTCTTGTCTTTGCTGGACATGAATTGTATAGTGGTGAATATCTTTGGTTTCAATCAAATGATGCGGGAGCGACATGGTGGGTTGCCCAGCCATTGGGTGGAGATGTCATCTTCTATGCTTCATGGTTTGCATTTGAAAAAGGAACGAATGGATATTTGTATTCTAGTGCATCTCAAGCGGCTGGACCACACTATATGCATCAAATGGATCTGAACAGCGCCTGGAGCTATGAAATGGTAAATGAAAAGATCTTATCGATCGATGCTTACGGGAACAACTATGTTTACGGTGTTGGAGAGAATGGTTATGTGATCCGCAATTTCCCGGTTGTTGGTGTTGAAGAAAATCAAAACATCAATATATCCATTTTCCCTAATCCTGGGAATGAGAAAATAACCCTAGAATATCCAGGACAAGCAAATTTTGAGATTACAGATGCAAATGGGAGAATGATTGAAACTCTCGACGTAACGGATCAAGTTACGATTGACGTCTCCAACTGGCAAAAGGGGTTTTATTTCGTCAAAAGTTCCAATGAGGGAATGGTAAAGAAACTCATCGTCAATTAAACTGAAGGCCCGATGTTTCGGGCCTTTTTTATTTAATGA
>SBFR01000048.1 GCA_006227105.1 Bacteroidota bacterium | reverse complement strand
AGGTCGTATTCGAAGTACCAAGAGACTAAGTTGCTTCCCTGCTTGAACTCAACTACGAACCAATATCCAACAGGTACATTATTCTCATCCTGTAGCTGATAAATGTTGAGAACTGATTCTTTTTCCAATTCTTTCGTGGTTCCATTGATCTTGGTTCGAGCAAGATATTTAAGGATCTCTGTGGTTTGAAGTGTCTTCTTTTTATACGCCAGGTCCATTACCTGAAGCATCCTTGATAGTATCTCATCTCCTTCACTGGTTGAAGTAGATCCTATTCCTTCTCTATAAAAAATGTAGAAGCGATTTTCCTCTTCAGTTGCCTGTATTCCTGGATAAATGAATGATTCATTAAAAAGGTATTGCTTGTAATAGGTTCTGTATTTGTTTGGTATCTCGATGATATTTTCGACATCAAATCGTTCAACGTTCATCTGTTCGTCAAGGAGAACTTTTGAAATAATGAATTCAGAAGAATCCTTTCTTTTCAACGAGAAAACATGTTCTTCGAGATAATAAAGACGATTTGTATCCAGCTCGATCTTTAATTTTTGTGATTCAATTTGTTCATTGAGTTCTTTATCTGTAATTCCCTTTTGCTCTTGTTCGTACTTAAGTTCAAATAAAGAGTCGAGGATTTTATAGCTTTCAGGTTTAACAACGATAATTTCGCCAAAGGCTTCTGAATTGTATAAGGAAGAATCAGAATTTAGAGATGTCTTAATGAAATTCTCAATGGCTGTATGTCTTCGTGCTTCAAATTGTTCTGGCGTTTCTGTCGGAACATACTTAAGACCACATGATCCAAGCAAGGTGAGAACGAGAAATGAAAAACAAAGTTTGCCGAACATTCCTTAAAGGTAGTTGACTTCAACAAAAAATCCACCCGAAGGTGGATCATTTTTTATCTGTTCAGCATTACTGGCATGACCAGCATGAGAATGTCTTCGTTTTCATTGTCTTTCACCGCCGGCATTAATAATCCTGCACGGTTCGACTCACTCATTTCAAGTTTAACTTCGGCAGTGTCAAGATTGTTCAACATCTCCATAAGGAAACGAGAGTTGAACCCAATTTCCATATCGTCACCGTCGTAATTACAAGTCAATCGCTCGTTTGCTTCATTTGAGAAATCCACATCTTCTGCTGACAAAGAAAGCTCTGAACCTGCTAGTTTTAATTTGATCTGGTGCGTCGTTTTATTTGCAAAAATCGATACTCGTCTGATCGAGCTCAAGAACTGAGTTCTATCGATCACTAGAACATTCGGATTCTCCTTTGGAATAACAGCCTCGTAGTTAGGATATTTTCCATCGATCAAACGACAGATTAACACGATGTCATTGAACGTAAAAACTGCATTGGATTCATTGTACTCGACCAATACTTCTTCTTCTCCTTTTAAGTTTGATTTTAAAAGGTTCAACGGTTTTTTAGGTAGAATGAATGATGAACTTCCCGTTGCCTCTGAGTCCGTCCTTCTATAACGAACCAGCTTGTGTGCATCCGTTGCTACAAAAGTGATATCCTGTGGTGAAAACTGACAGAATACACCGCTCATTACCGGGCGAAGATCATCACTACCTGTTGCAAATATTGTTTTGTTGATCGCATTAGAAAGAATGTCTCCTGAGATCTTTACAGAATTGGAATTTTCAATTGCCGGAACTCTTGGGAATTCATCACCATTTTGACCAACCATCTTCGATTTTCCATTGTCATATTTGATCTCAACAGAATAGTTCTTCATGTCACAAATGAACGTGCATGGCTGATCTGGAAGATTTTTCAATACATCCAGAAGTAACTTCGCAGGAATTGCAAGTTTACCGGCTTCGTTTGCTTCGATCAATTCCATGGTAGTTCTCATGGTGGTCTCAAGGTCAGAAGCTGAAATAGTCAGTTGACTGTCGTGGATCTCAAATAAAAAATTATCCAGAATTGGAAGCGAATTGCTTGTGCTTAGAACTCCTGAAATACTTTGTAGATGCTTTAATAATGCAGTGCTTGATGCAATAAAGTTCATTACTTGTCGATTTTACTTCAAAACTAACATACACCTTGCACAATAGGGGCAAGGAGGAAGTGTTTTTTTTCCTTTTTTATTAACAAAACAAACGAAAAGTAGGGTTATTCTGTGCGAACGCCTTCCATGTCCATCGGAAAGTATACATGACCCAGTAAGATCTCGTTAAAGACAAAATATTGACACTTTACAAACTGGCCATCCGGAAGCTCACACCAGAACTTGTTCATGTCCACATTCACCACATCGCCAAACTCATTTCTTTGCTCGAATTCCGATTGAATTCTAAACATTCTGAGCTTTGTTGATTTGCCAGTTGTTTCGGTAACCGTCATTACAGCAAAAGGAGTTGTTCTCCTCATACTATCGATCTGCTTATCGCTTAGCTCGAAATTTGCCAATTCAAAATGGATCTTTCTGAAATTCTGAAGATAGCGATAGATCATTGCTGTGTCTACTTGTGGGAGCTTTTTCCCTTGCTGATAAACATCCAGCTTGTGCTTCTTTTTAGTAACCGTGAAACTTCTTTTTGGTTCCTCATTGAATTTAACATCCACCTTTGAGATCTGGTCGATTGATAAGGCGAAGATCCTCGTGCAGATCCATTTGCGTTTATCTGCAAAAAAGCGAGGTTCAATGATTCCGTTTTCATCCTTGATCTTCATCATTACCGGGAATGAACTTTTTCCCTGGTCTGCAGTTTCCAATAACATGATCTGTCCGTAATGATCCTGAGCTGAGGGCCCGATAAACCATGTTTTTACCCAATCACCTTCCTGATAGATCTCAACTTTCGTGTGCTGGGCAGACATCATATTGGTGAAGGTACTTTTTGAGTTTTCCGAAATGTATCCCTTGAATTCGATCTTTTTAAAGGCTTCAAGGATGAATTGTACGTTTTCCTGAGTGACACAACCGCCATTTTCGTCGGTCCATCCATTTTCTGATCGAACCAATTCCATTTTACGACTGAATGCATCGGTTATGATTATTCGATCTACTGTAGAGGTATCCTCAATATTGAATTCGATCAGTTCGGTAACAGATTTACCTGAATTATCTGTTAATTGGATAGTTAGGTAGATCAGAAATCCAATTGTTAGAAGTGAAGCAGCTAAAATGATGATTCGTGTTCTTGTCATGTCGTTCAATTATTAGCGTATCTCTTTTTCCTAATGTATCCCATGATCAATGCCAGTAACAATACTAATCCCACTGGTAATAATAAATTGATCATCTTAAAAAAACCTGCCTTCGCCTTGATCTTTTCTTTGTCAATTGCTCTAATGTCGATCTGTCTGCTTCGAATATCAAGAACTGAATTATCATCCATCATGTAATCAACCAGGTTTTGGAAGAATTCCTGATTCCCGAAAAACAAAGGTATTCGTAATTCGGCAAGCTTAGGATCCATGCGAAGATCATTGATCTGTTTCGGTCTGTACATGAAGCCTTGTCCGTTTCTTGCAGGCATAGAATCATATTCGTTCATAATGCATCTACCATTTCCGACAAGGAATACTTTTCCTTCAGAAGAACTTTTCTCTTTGTACTTAGCTATTGGATTATTTGCGTATTCATCAATGATCCTGTTCTTGAAATGCGATTGGAAAGATCCTTCTGCGAGTCCGGCAAGGCAGATCTTATTGACTTCATCCTCTGGATTGTCTACTAATTCCGGTTTGTCACCATAATTCAATGGCATTGCTAAAGAAACCATTGGAGCCAAACCAGTCAGATTGGAGTTTGTAGAAGAGGTTAGTACAGGTGTCAATACTGCCGTTTTGTTCTCTACGAACTGAATTTCACTGGTATACTTCAAGGATACTGGTTCAACATTTCTGGAGATAGGATGAGAGGTTGGTGTTGCCAAAACATGGAAAAACCAAGGAATGAGCGATTGTTTTGCAAAGGGAACCGGTTTTGGCGCACAATTGACATCAACCACATAATTGTCGTTCAGTTTTAATCCATAGTCGAAAAGCATTCGTTCCAATCCGGTCGAATATCGCGTGGTATGTGTTACACCTCTGGCATTTAAACTGTCCTCATCGATGGAAAGTGCATCCATGAAACACATAAGTCGTCCTCCTCGCATCAGGAACTGATCAATGATATATAAGTCTTTATCACTGAATTTTTGAGTAGGGCGAGCAATGATCAAACCGTCAACATCGTTGAGAGCAGCTAATGAATCGTTGATCGTAATGTCCTTGATGTTGTAATAATTCGAGATCAACGCTCTTGCTCGTTGAGTTTGAGCGAAACTAAGCTCCCCGTGTCCTTGTAGGAACCCGATGCGTTTTAATGTTTTTTGAGTTGCTCTACGAAGTGCACTGATCAACATGTATTCAAGGTTGTTGACAGAGTTTTCAATAAGCTGTGTCATTGCATCAAGGCTATAAGGCTTTCCAGGAGGTGTTCCAGGTAAGAACTGAATATTGTTTACGGTAGATCCACCATAATCGATCACTGCACCTGGCCAAAGTAGCATCTGACTTTGCGATCCATCTTTCATATAGACCACGTCCATCGGAATGATCCCTTTTCCTTTGGCGTAGAGTGTTTCAAATAAAGCT
Organism: Bacteroidota bacterium; assembly: GCA_006227105.1. GTDB lineage: Bacteria > Bacteroidota > Bacteroidia > Flavobacteriales_D > Crocinitomicaceae > M0103. The sequence continues at coordinate 26,202 of SBFR01000048.1, read as the reverse complement.
TGATTATCTGCTTCCGTACTTCCTGGTGGTGTCGGGTTAATGAAAATATATTCAACCCTGTCACCTGCAAATTGCTTGAATTCCTTTAGTTTATCTTCGATCGCATTTCTGAATAGCTTCAAGGAAGCGGGAAGATTACCTTCCAAGTAGATCTTGATCGTTACTCGATTTTCAAAATTATCCTTGTTCTCAAGAAAATCGATGGTTCCCTGATTCAATGAATAGCGCTTATCCTCGGTCATATCAACCCTTGTATAGAGGAACGAACCAATGATATTGATCAGGATCATCCCCACCATAAATAGTAACAGGAAAGACCAGTTGAAAATACCGCTTGTGAATTTCTTTTTCTCTGCCATGATTTACTTTTTAAGTGATTTGATCACCGTTAGTGCGGCAAATATGAAAACTGCGATCAAAGATCCAAAGTAGATCAGATCACTCGTGTCGATAACACCTCTTTTGATCGAGTCGTAATGGAAAGACATACCCATGTACTGAATGACATAGTCAAATTTCCCCATTAGATTATAAGAACCAAGCAACGTCAAGCCATCATAAAAGATCCAGCTCAGGAACATGGCAATGATAAATGCGACGATCTGACTGCTGGTCACAGCTGAAGCAAATATTCCGATTGCCACAAACGCAGATCCCAACATGATCAATCCCATGTAAGAAGTAAATGTTGCGCCATCGTCAATAACGCCCACTGGATTTCCAAGGTAATGCATGGAAACGTAATAGATGAAGGTTGGCATGATAGCGATAATCAATAGTGTAACACCTGCAAGATATTTAGCCATCAGGATCTTGAAATCTGAAATTGGATGTGTAAATAATAATTCGATCGTACCTGTTCTGCGCTCCTCCGCTATCGATCTCATGGTGATCGCAGGGATCAGGATCAAAAAGATAACTGGAGAAAGATTGAAGAACGGAATAAGATCGGCCTCTGTTCCTTCCAGAAGATTCGTATTCATGGAGATGATCCAGTGAAAAAGACCTGAAGCAATAAGGTAGATCAGGATAAAAATATATCCTATGATCGAGCTTAAAAAGCTTTTGATCTCCTTGAAATAGAGTGCTTTCATTATTGTTTGTTGCAGTTAGCGTTCAAAATTAAGATTTCCTTTTGAATTGCAGGTCGGCATTGAGCCATTGGTATGGATTATTAATTCACGCTCGACTATTGATAAGTATTGCGATCAATCCTTGTGTGCGAAACCATCAAAGTAGGTCTCAACACTCCATGCTTCAGGCTTTTCAGCAAACCAGGGTTTGATCGATGGCCAGATTTCACCGAATGTTTCAGAAGTCCGGTATCTTTCAAGATCTTCAGGAGTGTTCCACATGCTGTACGTCATAACGATAGAAGGTTCATTAACATCTCTTAGAAGCTTCATACCCCGACAACCTTCAAAATCATTCACTCGATATTTTATCGTGTCAAAAAAAGTTAGAAAATCGTCGATCTTATCTTGTTGAAAATGAAGTTTTACAATTCTGATCAGCATTAGAACAAAGATTCAAGTGTGTTTCTGGATCCTCTTGGAGTAAATTCTACGCGTACCACGTCTCCAATGCGCATTCCGAATAATTTTTCTGCTCCACCATTTGAAGCATTTGCGCCACGATTAATGGCTATTTCCAACAGCCCATTGTCATTGAAGATAGCTACCTTTTCTCCGCTAGGAACAGAGTTGTAGGTGGCTGAGATTTCATCGATATGGTAATCCTTATGACGGTAATAGATGGTAAAAGGAGTTTCTTTTCCGAACCTTTCGAAAATATCCTTGTGAATGTTGGTGATCAGGTTGCCGTAATTGTCAATGTGAATTACATTACCCTTGATTAGATTTTGCTCGATAACAGCAGAAGGAGCGAAAGCTCTTTTAAAGCTGCCGAATTCTGAAGCAAAGTTTTCGATATCAGCTCCGTTCAAAATCTTGCATCCCGCCGGAATCAGCATGTTCTTTGTCGGGAATCTGAATAGTTCGGGATTGGATAATACGTCGTCGATCCTGTAGAAACCCTCATGCTTGTTTTCAGCCAGAAACGAGCCGAAGAAACCATTATCGTTACTCAGCAAGTATTGTCCATTGAATTTCATTACCGAAGGAAACGCGCCTTCAGAACCTGAAAAATTGATCATTGGTTCACTGTCTACACCGATAATGTGAACAGTCCCTTCAGGAAAATCTTGAATGCTCGACTGCAAATAATAGGCAGCTTCAGCAACATCAAATGGACGAACGTTATGAGAAATATCAATGATCTGGGCGTCAGGACAGAGCTTAAGGATCGTTCCTTTAAGTGCAGCCACATAGTGATCTTTGAGGCCCATATCTGTTGTTAGCGTAATAATTTTCACTGTCCTTAATTCAGTGCAGAATCTTGATGAATTATTTCCTAATTTTGGACCAAAAATAAGGTTATTCAAACGATTTTTATCGTCAGTAACTGACAAAATATTAAGCATCTGGAAAAAAAGATCGAAATCACCGGTATCAATCCTGTTGAACTTTTTGGAGTCAACAACGATAAGTTAAAGCATATTAAAAGTTTCTTCCCGAAATTGAAGATCGTGGCAAGAGGTAATGTGCTGACAATAACTGGTGATGAAGAGGTAATGGATCAGTTTGAAATAAAATTCAACTTGATCATTCAGCATTATCACAAATACAATTCTGTTACGGAGAATAACATCGATAATTTGATGTTGGATGAAGGGGAGAAGATGATCTCATCGGACGATGGTTCAGAGACACTTGTACATGGTAACCAGGGAGTCAAGATAAAGGCTCGTACCTTGAATCAAAAAAAGCTGGTTGAATCTGTCAACAAGAATGACATGGTGTTTGCTGTTGGGCCTGCCGGTACAGGGAAGACCTATACCGCTGTTGCGCTAGCAGTAAGAGCACTGAAAAATAAGGAAGTCAAAAGGATCGTATTGACCAGACCAGCTGTTGAGGCAGGGGAGAATTTAGGATTTCTTCCGGGAGACCTTAAAGAAAAACTGGATCCATATCTAATGCCCCTTTATGATGCCCTGAGGGATATGATACCGCCTGAAAAGCTTGGGGATATGATCGAATTTGGAATCATTGAGATTGCACCCCTTGCCTTCATGAGAGGAAGAACTCTTGACAAAGCTTTTGTGATTCTCGATGAAGCTCAGAATACGACTTCAATGCAGATGAAGATGTTCTTGACCCGAATGGGGATGACGGCCAAATTTGTCATTACTGGAGATATGTCGCAGGTAGATCTTCCACATCGTCAAAAATCAGGGTTGGCTTATGCATTGGATGTATTAAAGGACGTTGAGGGGATTGGTGTTGTTCGTTTAGGTCAAAGTGATGTGATCCGTCATAGTTTGGTCAAGCGGATCGTGGACGCCTTTGATAAGGCAGAAGCTGAAGAGAAGATCAGAAAAGAAGAAGAAAATAAGAATAAATAAATACTAAGAATTATGGGCAATGCCATTGTCAGAACAGATTTTAATTTTCCGGGACAGAAGAAAGTCTACAAGGGAAAAGTACGCGATGTATATACACTTGAGAATGACTTACTGGTGATGGTAGCATCTGACAGAATCTCGGCATTCGACCATATACTTCCGAAAGGAATTCCTTTCAAAGGTCAGGTTCTGAATCAGGTCGCAACGATGTTCCTTGATGCAACGAAAGATATTGTTCCCAATTGGTTGCTTGCAACTCCAGATCCAAATGTTGCGATCGGATATGCTTGCGAACCTGTTCGAGTTGAAATGGTGATCCGTGGATATCTTGCCGGACATTCAGCAAGAGAGTATAAAGCAGGTAAGCGAATGTTATGTGGAGTAGTTTTACCTGAAGGGATGAAGGAAAATGACCGATTCCCTGAACCTATTATTACACCTGCAACTAAGGCTGAGGAAGGTCATGACGAAGATATCAGCAGAGAAGATATTCTTGCGAAAGGAATTGTACCTGAGAATATCTATCTGAAAATGGAAGAGTACACGAGAGCTCTTTTCCAAAGAGGTACGGAAATGGCTGCAAAAAGAGGATTGATCCTGGTGGATACGAAATATGAGTTTGGAATTAGAAATGGAGAAGTGATCTTGATCGATGAGATCCACACCCCGGATTCTTCACGTTATTTTTATGCAGACGGTTATCAGGAAAGGCAGGATCGAAATGAGCCACAGAAGCAATTGTCAAAGGAATTTGTGCGCCAGTGGTTGATCGAGAATGGTTTCCAGGGTCTTGAGGGGCAAACGATGCCTTTTATGCCTGATGAGTTTGTTCAAACGGTTACTGATAGATACATCGAGTTGTACGAGCGTATCACTGGGAATGAATTTAAGAAGGCCGATACGGACATGATCGAGGCAAGAATCCAGAAGAATGTAGAAGAATTCCTGGCAGCACTTTGATGAGTACTACACTTGTTTTAGGAGCCAGTGCAAATACTTCTCGCTATTCAAATATGGCGATGAGATCCCTGTTAAAGCATGGCCATCCTATTTATGCTGTTGGTAAAACAGGTGGGGAAGTCGAAGGTGTTCAAATAGAAAAGACAATAAACCAGGGCTGGTCCGTTGATACGGTTACGCTGTATTTAAATCCATTACATCAGCAAGCTTATTATCAGCAGATCATTCAGCTTAAGCCAAGAAGAGTGATCTTTAATCCCGGAACCGAAAACCCAGAATTCTATGACATTCTTTCGAAAGAGGGGATCGAAATAGTGAATGCCTGTACATTGGTTATGCTATCAGTAAATAATTACTGATTCGATGGGATTTCTGATTTTAGCCATTCAATAGCGGCTATTTTATCAGTGAAAACTTTGGTTTTAATGTAAGGTTTATTGATTGCCAAGTAAAAATTACCGATCAGGCGATGGCCGATGTTATCTACAAGAAGAGCTTTTGCAACTGTATATTCAGCAAACTCTTTCGAAGCGATCAATTCCTTTGCTTTTTTTGAGACATCAGCAAGGTGTTCAAAACTCACAATAACAGCATAGGGTTTTCCTTCGGCAATTGATTTATTGAGTGTTTTTAGCTCAAGAACATCTTCTACTTCCATTGTGCAGCCTTCAAGCACTACATTTTCAATGATATGCGGTTCTAAAAGAGTAACCCTACATTTATCTGTACGAAAAACGTCGTTCAACTTTTTCTTGTTTTGCGGATAAAACGAAAATAATAATCTTTTTTTACAGGGCAAATACTTATTAATCAACGCGATAGAATATTCAGTGAATTGATCGGATTTACCGTCTTGAATGATTAATTTTGGGGGTCTAAAAATGCACGAATGGAGAAAATTTCCAGAGCCCTTTTTTCAATGAAGTTAATGACCTATGCGATGATCCTGTTCTTTCTTGGAATAGGTGCAGCAACGTTCATTGAGTCCGCATATGATATTCAAACGGCCAAAATACTAATCTATAATGCCCTATGGTTTGAGATCTTGCTTGTTTATCTGGCCATCATTCTGATTGCCAATATTTTCAGATATCAGATGTTTAGCAGAGAGAAGATCGCAATGCTTGTCTTCCATCTATCCTTCATTCTAATTTTGATCGGGGCAGGGATTACACGATTTGTGAGCTATGAAGGCTTAATGCTTATCCGAGAAGGCCAACAGTCCAACTTCATTTATTCTTCTGATCCACACCTTTGGTTTCGAATCAATGATGGGAAGATGCAGTATACTTATGCTGAAAAAATATACATGACAGAGGTTAAACCTCTAGGGATGGATTTGAATTCGTTTTCTATTCCAGTGTCATTTCCCGGTCACAATTCTGATATCAAGATAGAATATCTTGGGTATCAGAAAAAAATGATCGATTCATTGGTGATCAATGATACGATCAATGGTAGTGTACTAGAGATCATGACGAACGGGATGCAATCGAATTATCTTGAGCCAGGAGGTTTTTTGATGGCCGGAGAAGCTGCGATTTCCTTTGATAAAAAGGATGCGATGCCTGGGATCTACCTTTTCAAGAAAGGAGCCAAGATCATGATGCAGTCCAAATTGCCAGTGAGATATCTTCCCATGGCTCAAATGCAGAAATATCGTCAATCCGGTGAAGAAGTTCCAGATTCACTATTCGTAGAAGTACCTGTCGACAGCGTCGTTCAGTTTCAAACATTAACGCTTTATCAAAGTGGTAATGAGCAATTTGTTTTCAAGCAAGTTGTAGATCATGCGAAGAGAATGTTGCTTCCTTCCGGAAGAAAAGACGTTGGACAGGATTATCTGACTGTAAAGATCACGGATGGCGATCAGTCGAAGGTCGTTCAGTTACAAGGAGGTATGGGCATGATCCCGGAACATGAAATGTTTACCCTGAACGGACTTACCTATGAAATGGAATATGGTTCAACTAGAATTGAGTTGCCATTTGCAATTGCTTGTAGGGATTTTCAACTTGACAGGTACCCAGGATCAATGGCTCCATCTTCCTTTGCGAGTGAAGTGACCGTGATTGATGAAAAGAAAGGATTTAAGAAAGATTATAGGATTTTCATGAATAATGTTCTTGATTATGGAGGATATCGATTCTTTCAATCAAGTTATGATCCAGATGAACTTGGAACACGTTTGAGTGTTAATCATGACTGGTGGGGAACCAATATCACCTACCTTGGTTATTTGTTAATGAGTATTGGGATGATCATGTCGTTGTTTGCACCGGTAGGTAGATTCAGAGAATTAAATGGACTTTTGAAGAAGTCGAAAGAAAAAAGAGAAAAGATGATCAATGTTCTTATATTATTGATCGCTTTTGGTTTTGTTTCTTCTCCTTCGATTGCACAGAACGAACATGAGGGACACGAGCATCACGAACATGAGCACCAAGGGCATGACCATTCGGCAGAAGAGAAGAAAACAGCAGTCAGAACTCCTATCTATCGAGTGATGTCTGAGGAGCATTCTGAAGAGCTGGCCTCGTTGTTAGTGCAGGATCAAGATGGTAGGATCATTCCAATGCACACCTTATGTGACCAAATCCTTAGAAAAGTCTATCGAGCAAATAAATTCAACGATCTGAATGCAGTTCAGGCTGTGATGAGTATGCATATGTATCCGGATTACTGGATGGATCAGAAGGTAATTAACGTTTCGTCCAACTTGAAGGAATCGCTGAAATTGAAAGAGGGTTATGCATCATTCCGAGAACTTGCAGATGAGAACGGTGATTTCAAATTGATGAAAGAGTATCAAACCGCTCATCAGAAACTTGAGTCAAAACGAAATGAGTACGACAAAAAACTGATTAAGCTGGTAGAGAGATTCCAGGTGATGCAAGCTGTTTTTTCCTGGCAATTTATGAAGATCCTTCCTGCAAAAGGAGCGCCGAACAATCAATGGTTCATCCCATTAAGTATGGAGGTGATGCAGTATGACACAACCTCTTCAACCATGGCGTTGAGATATATTTCGGGCTTGGATAAAGCTTCAGAGCTGAACAAGTATGGTGAGGTTGCGGATCTATTGAAGGATCTTAAAACGTATCAAAGAGAAACAGGGGAGAAGGTGGTACCTTCTGAGTCTAAGGTGAATATTGAAATTCGCTACAACAAAATGAACATATTCGGAAATTCATTGAAGATGTATAGTCTCATTGGATTTATATTATTGATCGTGTTCTTCGTTCGGATATTCCTGAAACCTTCCGACCGATCTGAAAAGAATGTTAAACGCATAGGAAATGTTTTAGTCGGCTTACTTGTCATTGTTTTTATCTATCACGGGTTTGGTCTGGGTATGCGATGGAACATTTCTGGTCACGCTCCTTGGAGCAATGGTTATGAAGCAGTCGTATTTATTGCATGGGTAACCATGATTGCAGGTTTCAGCTTTATGAAGAAAAATCCGGTGATCATTGCCGGAACAGCAATTCTTGCTGCCTTAATGATCTTTGTAACTGAGATGAATTTGATGGATCCGGAAATCACTCCATTACAACCCGTATTGAAATCATATTGGTTGATGATTCACGTAGCGATCATTACAGGAAGTTACGGATTCCTTGGACTAGGAGCTATTCTAAGTTTCCTCAATCTGACGATGTATATTTTTAGAAATAAAAACAACGGGAAATTGATCACGTTGCACATCAATGAGCTTTCTCATGTATCTGAAATGACGATGACCATTGGGTTGTTCATGTTAACGATAGGTACATTCCTGGGAGGAATCTGGGCCAATGAATCATGGGGAAGATACTGGGGATGGGATCCTAAAGAAACCTGGGCATTGGTGTCGGTGCTGGTCTATGCGGTAATACTGCATTTAAGATTCATTCCGGCATTAAACGGTAAGTTTTTATTCAATCTGGTTAGCTTTTGGGGTTATTCAGCCATTTTATTCACCTTCTTCGGGGTTAATTTTTACCTTGTAGGATTGCATTCATATGCTCAGGGTGAGGGACTTGGTAAATTCCCTTCATGGTTGTGGTTAACGATAGGTATTTTCGCTTTGTATTCGATCATCGCTTTCATGAGAAGTAAGCAATATTCGAAAATGTTAAAAGAGGATCTTTAAAGAGAGGTTATGGCTGAAAAATTAGATATTCTGGCTTTTGCGGCACATCCCGATGATGTAGAGCTTTCATGTTCCGGGACATTAATGAAGCACATTGCGTTAGGGAAAAAAGTAGGTGTTATTGATCTTACTCAAGGAGAATTGGGTTCCAGAGGAACTGTTGAAACGCGATACGCAGAGGCAAAAGATGCATCAAATGTGATGGGGATCCATGTGCGAGAAAATCTTAAAATGGCCGATGGATTTTTTGAAAATAATGAGGAGAATAAGATCAAAATCATTCAAATGATCCGTAAATACAGACCTGAGATCGTTTTAGCCAATGCGATTGAAGATCGTCATCCAGATCACGGAAGAGGAGCAAAACTGGTAAGTGACGCTTGTTTTTATGCTGGTCTAAGAAAGATCGAAACGAGTATTGACAGTGTCAAGCAGGATGCACATAGGCCAAAGGCCGTCTATCATTATATTCAGGATCATTACATCAAACCAGATTTTGTAGTTGATGTTACAGAATACACAGACCGAAAACTAGAGGCGATCAAAGCATATAAAAGTCAGTTTTATGATCCGAACTCCAAAGAACCCCAAACTCCCATTTCAGGAGAAGAGTTTTTTGAATTCATTCTGGGAAGAATGATGCAGTTTGGACGCCCGATTGGCGTAAGATATGCGGAAGGATTTACGGTAGAACGTGAGCCTGGAGTTAGAGATCTGACTGATCTCATTTGATTATTCTACAGAGTTAATCAGGATTTTCAATCCATTCAGCAAAATGGGTTCTCCCGGTTTAGCTTTTATCAGCAGCTGGCCGATTGGCGAATCCTTTGAAATAACGAATACGGTTTCGTTGTTGATCGTTACTTTTCCTAGTCCTACGGACAGGAAATAAGTGCCGTTGCTCGTAGCATAAAGATTTTCATGTTCAGTATTGCTGAGTTGACGGTTCAAAAAATCTCTTTGGATGGATTTATCCTTTAAATTCTTTGAGTAAGATTCAATTTCAAGCTGGACCATTGCTCTGCCCGTTTCATGCTTGTCACCAGCCGTGCTCTTTGTCTCTTGATTCAAAGAATTGTTCAATTCATGAATATCATTCTCCAACTGATTGATCTTGGTTTCAACTTCGTTGAGACAAAATTGAATAATTTCAGTTTTGGAGAGTGGCATAGTAGATCTCTGATATAGAATGTAGAAACGCTTGTTCAGTGTAATTCAATGCCTCCTTACGAATAGTCAACGGGTCAAAAGGTAGGTCGTTAATGATCTTTTCCATTGCCATTGCCAAACTTAATGGATCATTATCCTTCACCAAAATCCCAGCTTCTTCTGACATCTCAGCTGCAATTCCAACTGGAGTAGATATCACCGGAATTCCACTGGCCCATGCTTCAGCAATCACGATAGAAAAGGTTTCATAATGAGAGAACATTACCAGAGCCGTACTTTTTTGGTAATAATCGAGAAGCTCTTCGGAAGTGAGTGGACCCGCAAAATCAACGTAACGATTAAGTCCCATAGAGCTGACCTTATCAACAATGTGTACATAGTTTTCGTCGCTAACAATGGTCAAACGAACTTCCTCATAACCTTTCTGAACTAAAAGTGACATTGCTTCAAGGATGCCGGGAACATTCTTGATCTGTGGATCTAACGTTGAAACATGAATGAAATGAGCGTTTGAAATATGTTTTTGACCATTTGGTCTGAATAGTTCAGTATTCACAGGGTTGCCAATAACAGAGATGTTTTTATCTCCAAAAATTGAAACCATATCCTTTTGTAAGAAACTCGAAACGGCAATTAGTCGATCAGCATTTTTTCTAATCAGTTGAAGGACGTATTTTTCTTTCAGTGTTAATTTGTTTTTTCGTCCTGGTCGATAATAAGAGCCATGTTCGGTAACAACGAGTGGGCAACCAAAATGATCTTTTGCTGCCACGAATAAATAACCATTTGGGAGAATGATCTGTCCATGAATCAGATCAGGCTTTTCAATTTGTTTAAAAGCCAGCCCCAACGCTTTTAACCGTTGTTTTCTTCGGGAAAAAACATGAGAACCTTTTGGATGCTTGGCGTAAACCTCTGTAAGATTGTTGTCGGTTTTTATACCGATCTCAATTTCTTTCTGATCATCAAGTGGTACAGTATGAACAACGGTAACTTTAAATTTTTCAGAAAGAATTTTAGCTTGTCTTTGCACAAAATTCCCCAGAAAAGGATGGTCTAATGTTGGGTACCAAGATGACAGAATTAGGATATGCAGATCAGGCGATGAGGACATAGATCAAATATACGAAATTCAGGCAAGGGTCTTTTCAAAGACCGTTTTCACCTGTTCAAGTGCATAGTCGATCTCCGCTTTGGTCGTATATCTCGAAAAGGAGAAGCGAACGTTAGGACGTGTCATATCTGCTCCAATTCCTTCAAGTACATGTGATCCTTTTGTTGCTCCTGATGAACATGCACTTCCTCCGGAAACAGCTACGCCTTTAAGGTCAAGAGTAAAGAGAAGCATTCCCGCTTTATCTGTTTTCGGGAAGCAAACATTCAGTACCGTATAAAGTGATCGTTCTGGATCGATCTCACCATGAAAGTTGATGTCCGAAAAATGAGACTTAAGTTGTTCGATCATATAGGTCTTCAAACCCTGTACATGTTCTTGATGTCCATTTACATCTTCATATGCAAGCTCAATGGCTTTTGCCAAGCCAACAATGCCATAGACATTCTCTGTCCCACCACGGAACCCTCTTTCCTGAGCACCACCATGAATAAAAGGCTCAGCTTTGACGCTTTTGTTAACGTACAAAAATCCAACACCTTTTGGTCCATGGAATTTGTGAGCCGCGCAAGTAATAAAATCAATGTCCAATTCCTTTAGATCAAAAGGATAATGTCCCATTGTTTGAACAGTATCAGAATGGAATAGGGCGCCATATTTCCGGCAAATCCCGCTAACTTTTGAAAGAGGTAGTAGGGTAGCGATCTCGTTGTTTGCGTGCATTAAGGAAACCAGTGCTTTTGGACCGTTTGCCAATTTATTTTCCAGATCATTGAGATCTACATTCCCTTTAGAATCAACGCTCACAAATTCAACCGAAACTTCAGGGTAATAGTTCGCAAGTGCTTCTGCGGTATGGCCAACTGCATGATGCTCTAGGGGAGAAGTGATAATTCGCTTTACACCCATTTGAATGATGCTGGAATGGATAGCCATGTTGTCTGCTTCCGTACCTCCTGAAGTAAAGATCAGCTCAGAAGGTTGACAATTCAAGTATTTTGCAATGTTACGTCTTGAGGTTTCTATTAATGCTTTCACCTGTCTTCCGTAAAAGTGAGTGGAAGACGGGTTCCCGAATTCATTTGATAGAACCGGAATCATCGCTTCGACAACCTCAGGTGCAATTGGAGTGGTGGCAGCATTATCAAGATAAACACGCATATTTTTTTTTTTGCGAAGATAAAGAATCTTAGGGTATTATTCTTTCCCAAACAAACCCTTCATAGTTTCTTTTCCTTCCGGAAGTTTCATAAGATTCGTCATATAGAGCCACGCTCTTTCGATCTGTTTTTCAAGTGATTTTGGTTGATTGATGTAATATATGATCGTCCTTTGCTTTCCGGGTGCTAAACCTTTAAATCGTTTCTCAATGGCAATGTCCTGTCTGAAGATTTCGGCAAGGGCCTCAGGAAATTCATGACCAAATTCAGACTTATCTTTGGTGAGTTTGACGTGTACTTCATCAAAGCGTTCAACATCTAGTTGTTTCATTCTTGCTGAAGACAAGGTGATATAACCATTTCCTTCTCCTAATGCTACAACTCCTCCTTGCCACTCGACCTGGTCATTAACAAGAATCACAAAACGTTGATTGAACTTTCCTTTTTCCTGGTTGTCATTCGCTTGAGTTAAGACTTCACCTGGAATCAATAATATATGAAGCTTTAACTTATCTAAATACTCTATGGTAGTTTTGAATTCTAAATGCATGGTCAAAAAAAAGGCTCCTGTTGGAGCCTTCATTTTATAATGATAGTACTTTAAATTCGGTACGTCGGTTCTCCTGATGTTGCTCATCTGTACATTGTACACCATTGCTACATCCATTAACAAGTTGGGTTTCTCCGTAACCTGCCCATTTCAAGCGGTCAGCAGAAATTCCTTTCGCTGTAAGATAATCCACAACCGCTTTAGCTCTTTTCTCTGAGAGCTGCTGATTGTATGTGTCAGAACCTCTTGAATCCGTATGTCCTCCTAATTCGATCTTCAATGTTGGAACATCGTTCATCAACTTGGTTAATCGCTCAAGCTCCGCAGTTGATTCTGGACGTAAGGTTGCTTTGTCAAGATCAAAGAAGATGTTTCTAAGTACGATCTTTCCACCGACAGCCAGTTTTTTAAGTTCGATGTCCTTCTCAACTTCCTGGAATGCTGCTGTAGCAGGAATGTCAAAGTTCTCTGAATGGAACAAATATCCATCCTTCTTAACTGCGATACCATAGTTCTTTCCGGCCGGAAGGGATACAAGATATTTACCTGTTGATGAGTTCGATTTGAAAGTAGCGATCACTTTGTTCGCTGTATTGTCCACAATCTCGATCTCTGCAGCTAATTTTTCTTTTGTCAGGTAATCAGAAATAACACCTTTCAATAATGTCAGTTGCGCTTCTTTCACTTCTACTGTTGGAGCAACTACTAATTCCTGAACAGGCTTGGCAGCGCTTGCGATCAACTGATCTTCATTGTTCAGGATCATTGGTTTCTCAGGTCCCAGGAATGTGATCATGTAAAGATCTCTTAAACCAAGGGATGTTTCGTTCATTGAAGTATAATATCCATGCTTACCGCTTGCTGAGATAACGAAGAAAACATCATCGTCAGCAGTGTTTACAGGATATCCAATATTCTCAGGCTTGCTCCATTGCTTAGTGGTTTCATCATAAACAGATTTGAAAATATCGAAACCTCCCATTGAGCTGTGACCTTGAGACGAGAAATACAATGTTTTGCCATCAGGGTGCATGAATATACCCTCTTCATTAAATTGGGTGTTAATCGTTGCACCAAGATTTACTCCTTCACCCCAACGTCCTTTTTCGTCTTTCGTCGAAACATAGATGTCATGTTGTCCATATCCACCTGGTTTGTCGGTAACGAAGTATAATTTGTTTCCATCAGGAGAATAACAAGCTGTTGGTTCATGGTAATCCTTTGTATTGATATTCTTATTGAAAGCTTCTGGCTTGCTCCAAGTATCACCTTCAAGAACTGATTCATAAAGGTCACCGGCATTATCTTTTCCTAGATAAATGATGAATCTCTGACCATCCGCCGATACCCCTGAGTTGGCATCGTGGTTATCACTGTTTATTGGTTTTGGAAGATTTCTGGCAGGAGACCACGTTCCGTCAGATTGCTTTTCAGAAATGTAGATATCTTCAAAACGCTCATTCAGGAATGGATCGATCTTATCACCTGTTGAACCGGGTCTTCTCGAAGTGAAAAGCAAAACTGATTCATCAGCAGAAATTACCGCACCATAGTCGTTGTATTGAGAGTTGATATTTGGTCCAAGATTGTCAATGAAAACACGAATTGGATTCTTAACCAGGTCTTTTCCATTGTAGCACTGAGAAATTCTCATTTGAACATCCTGCATCACAGAAGGATCTTGATTACTCATTGCTGTTTTCTGGAATTTGCTGTACGAAGCAATTGCTTTATCGAAATCCAGTTTCAAGTGATATGCCTTTCCCAGATAATAATGGATCGTCGGATCAATATTAGGATTCAATTGAAGTGCTTTTTCCAAATGTGGAAGAGCCTTGTCTTTATAAATTGATGCTAAATAACATTGTCCAAGCTTATAATTCAGTAGAGCATTATTTGGGTTGAATGCATTGGCCTTTTCATAGAAAGGAAGAGCGTCTTTGTAGAATACTGGTCCTTGCTCATAAAATTCATCTCCTGATTTCAGGTTGTCTTTGGCTTCTTTAAAACCATCTTTGTTTTCCTTGAAATTGTCCTTTTCAAACTCAACGTTTTGTCCAAAAGTTATTCCCGTAATCAGGACAAAAACTGAAAATATTATTGATCTCATAGTGTTCTTCTTAATGTGTTCTGATTCGATGAATTAATTACAATCTCCGATGTTACTTTTTGCAGATTCCACTCCGAGTTGAGCGGCTTTTTTCCAATCTTCACAAGCGCCTGCCTCATCTCTCATCATTTCTTTTGCATTCCCTCTGTTCAGGTAAGCAAAGCCATAATTAGGATCCATCTGAATTGCTTTGTTACAATCTTCAATTGCTCCCTTGTAATCTTTGATTTTGAATTTTGCAGCAGCTCTATTGTTATATGCATAAGCGTATTTAGGATCCAATTCGATCGTTTTCGTAAAATCTTCTATGGCTCCTTTGTAATCTTCAGCATCATATTTTGCACTTCCTCTATTGTTGTAGGCAAGTGTATAATTCGCATCAAGACTAATTGCTTTTGAATAATCTGTAATGGCACCTTTTAAGTCGCCATTCTTTCTTTTTGCACTTGCAAGGTTGTTATAAACGAATGCTAGCGTTTTATCGATCTGTATGGCAGCGTTATAATCGGCAATTGCACCTTTCAAATCTCCCATTTGACGCTTTGTACTCCCTCTGTCATTGTAGGCATAGGCACTCGTACGATCGTTCAACAGACAGCTGGAGAAATCAGCCAAGGCCTTTTCATATTCTTTGCTATTGAAGTAAAGTACACCTCTGTTGTAATATGCTTGAGCATGTGTTGATTTATTCTCGATAGCAGAGCTGTACGCAGATAAAGCATCCTCACTTTTCCCCATTGATTCATAGATCTTTCCTTTTGTAAAGTAGCTATCTGCATTTTTAGAAAGGGCAATACTACTGTCAAGATCCGTCAACGCATTGTCAAAATCCTTTAATTCAAAATAGGTAATCCCTCTGTTGTAAAAAGCTTTTTCGAATCCCGGTTTCATTTTAATCGCTTCGGTGAATGCCTTTAATGCTTCTCCGAATTGTTTCTGATTAAAAAGTGTAATTCCCTGGTTATACTGTCTGTCTGCCGCAGCATCCGAACTGTCTAGGATCGTGGCTTTTACCACCTGATCCTGACCGAATGATGAGAAAGTGATCCCGGCCAAAAGCCCTGTGAATAGCAATGATTTTAGGTTAATCATACGTGTATAGTTTGTTTTTCGACTCCCGAATTTACAAAAATGATACCGACATTTTGTTGACCACCAAAAAAATAAATCGAATCAACAGAGGATCGATGTTTATTCGCATTGATTAAAAAGAAAAAACCGCCCGAGGGCGGTTCAAACTAAACTACTAAGCTATGCTTATACCGGAGACGTTAATTCCTTATTTAATAAAACCGGTTTTTACATCCACTTTGCTGAAAAATCCTTGAATTCTTCTCTAAGTGAATTAAAATTGTTCTCAAATGATTCGACTAAATCCTTCTCTGTTTCATGGTATTCAGTACTTCGATGATCAACAGCTACTGGATTTTTGTTGATTTCTGATTCTAACTTATTTTCATCTTGTTTCACAGAATGACGAATCTCGTCGATGTTGTTCTTTTGAATGATCAGCTGATTCTGAAAATGTTCCACTTGAGCCAAAACATCCTGAGCATTATTCTTAGAAGCGATTTCTTCTAAACGTCCAGTCATGATCTTAACTTCATCGCTGTAAAAATTTAACTTACTCAACCATTCTGTGTTTTCCTGATGCTGATTGTAAATTGTTTCCTGAGTTGACATATTCTTTATTTTTTTGGTCCAACAATACATTACAAAGGTTAGGAAGATGCACCGAGAAAAACATGATATACATCACAAATTCAATTGATATTCATTATAATTCAACTAAAAAAGCCCTCTCGGGCTTTTTCTTATGGTGTTGTTTCTTTTTCGTAACCAAGTTCGGTCGCTTTTTTCTCTATACTTTTTCTAACAGAAGATCCGAAGTCGTCTTCGCCAGGATTTTCTTCCTTTTTCTTTTCTTCGATGTATTTTTGTCGTTCAACTGCCAATTCATTGATCTTTTTCTGGAACATTTCTCTCTCTGCCTTTTTTTCTTCGATCAACTTTTTCTTTTCCTCTTCAGTCTTTCCCTGAAATTCCTTTGGTAAGTCCTGTTCACTGATCGTGTTAATGTCTTTTCCTTCGTTTTCCACAGCATCAATAAGGTCCCAACTTCCATTAGAATAATTGGCTTTAGATTTAGCAATCGATCTTTCTGCTTTAACGGAAACAGATTGGGCTTCAGCGTTAGCATCTTCTGATACTTGGGCTAATTTCCTTGTAGTACCACTAGAGCCGTAACCATAATAAGTTCTATTCAATGAATCATTATAGGCATTTATGTTATCATCATAGGGAGTGCTAATGTGAACAATTGCTTTATTGGAGTTGATATTGAAATACTCTCCTTTGCCTAGTTTCGCTCCATCATACCAGAATTCTCGAACTCCTTGATCGTAATCACCGCAATAGATCGTGTTGACAACAATATCTCTAGTTGCTGCTGTTTGACAAACCTCTTTATAGTTAATTGAACCTTGATTGAAAGGTTCGTTTCCAGCAATGTAGATCAATCTCAAATCTTGTGGGTGACTTGTCCATGAAAGTTCCGATAAAGAGGAAGAAATGACTGCGCCACAGTATTCAGCACCACCATTTGTTGTTAGTCCGAAAAGTTTCTGAGAGATCAGATCAAGATCTGTTGAAAGATCGATCTGTTTTCTGATATAATTTGATGATTCAGTCAATGAAGAATTACCATAATCATATAGTGCGATTTCAATCGTAGGGACCTGTCCCTGATGTCTCAACCCTGAAAGATCATTGATGATTGTCCAGATCCTCGATTTTGCCTGATCGATCAGACCATCCATACTATTGGATGTATCGAAAAGTATCGCAACTTGAATTTTTCGTTGACTGGTTGGTTGTGCTAAAGAGAACAAGCTCAAAAGGAGGGCAGGGATCACAAAGTACTTTTTCATAGCTAAGAAATTTCCATGCGGTACACTCCTTTTCAGGATCGGTTCAAAAGAATTTATTTTTTTGGTTTTTCACATGCAGTTTTACCGTGGCAACAACTCATTTCAGCAGAAGATTTTTTCTCATCTGTTTGTTCTACTTGAGTCACTTTTGGACTGATATAAGGAATATCCAGGTTCATACCTCTTAGAATGATCAGAGCTCCTACCAGTGTTAAAAGTACAGGAACAGCTAGGTTAAATTTTTCTCTAAGCGCATTATTCATTTTACTAGCTGCAAACCCCACCGCAATCATTCCAGGAAGAGTTCCTATTCCAAAGGCCGCCATTGCCATGGAGCTATCCAGATAATTGCCTGCAAGTAAGGCATTCATCAAACCAACATAAACCATCCCACAGGGCAACAATCCATTGATGCTGCCAAGAAATAAAAGCTTAAAAGGGTTTTGTGATTGAAGAACGATACCCATTCCTTTGGTTACGACAGTATTCATTCCAAACATTGGCAAATGTCCACCAACAAAATTTCCAATATATTTTCTCCAGGCATACAAGATTAATCCTACTCCAGCAGCAATACTCAACCATTGTAAAACTCCGAATGTATCAGCAGTTAATCCAAAACTTCCAACCAATGCACCCAATATTGCATAAGTTATGATCCTTCCCAAATTATACTGAAGCACTCCGAATAAAATAGAGAATGAATTTTTTCGGTTTACAGGGATTGCCATTGCAATTGGACCACACATTCCAATACAGTGAAAATTGGAAGTTAAGCCGATGATCAATCCTGTTATTAATAGGGCCTCCATGTCCTGAAGATTTAAATGTAAATAGTTTCTTTTTGAAGGTAATTCTTTCCGTTACCAGAATATGAGATCTGGACATTATACAAACCATTCTTCAAAATATCCTTTTCGATGAGGTAAGTCTTTGTATCCTCAAATTCAAATGATTTGTCCAATTGATCATCGTTTGGTCTGCTGAATTGTACAGATACTTTGTCATAGCTGGAATTTTGAGGTACCTGAACAATGATGTGGTCATCTTTTTTGATCAATTGAATCTGATCAGTCAATTGACCTGCATTATTCATCGCAGTGATCTCATTTTCGTAATCGATCTCTTTTGCATAATAATCTTTGCTTTCAAGATCGACTGATTGCTTCATTAATATGACAACCAGAACGACAATAAACACGATGAAAGATGTCAATCCGATTGCTATTCCTTTACCCCAATTCATACTATTCAATTTTATAATAATGGTCCAATAAATTTTGTACTGATGTGCTGGATCTCCTTTCCGTTACCAAGGATCTTAATATGTATGATCTTTTTTCCATTGTCGATCTCAGACATTGGAAGTTTTACGATGAAACGTTCCTTAAGGACATCCTCTTTTTTCAAAAGCATTTTCTTTACGACTGATTCTATTTCTCCGTTTTCTTCAAGTTGAAGGGTCACCACATAGTCACTTTGTGTCTTGTTGGTTAAATTGATCTCGTAGATATTACTAACCAGTCCATCTTGCCCCATTTGATAAGTAGTTCCTCGTTGTCTAACGATAGTGGCTTCAAAATCTTTTCGTGTAAACAGAAGAAAGCTAAGTGCTGAGATCATTACAAAAAGAAGAACGGTATAAGCGATCACTCTTTTTGTCCATTTGAATCCAGTTCGATTTTTTATTCCATTTTCAGAAACGAAACGGATCAAACCTTTTTCAAGTCCAACAGATTCCATCATATTGTCGCACGAATCGATACAAGCGGTACAATTGATACACTCAAGTTGAGTACCGTTTCTGATGTCAATTCCTGTGGGACAAACATAGACACACTGCATACAGTCGATACAATCGCCTTTGTCTGCTGCTTTTCGATCTTCTCCTTTTTTGAATTTGGCTCTCGTTTCTCCTCGTTTGTAATCGTATGCGACAACCATTGAGTTCGGATCCAACAATACCCCTTGCAATCTACCGTAAGGACAGATTGTCGTACAAACCTGCTCACGAAGCTTCGCAAAGACAAGGTAGAAGACTGTGGTAAAAATTATAATGGCGATTAATCCACCAATGTGTTTACCTGCTGGATCTGTCTGGATCTGCCACAGACTATCAGAACCTATAATATAGGCTAGAAATGTGTTAGCGATCAGAAAGGAAATTATCCAGAAAATAAGATGCTTAGTTGTCTTTTTAAGGATCTTCTCTGTGGTCCAGGGTGCATTCTTAAGTTTCTTCTGATGGGTCCAGTCTCCTTCGATCAAGTATTCGATCCTACGGAAAAGCATTTCCATGAAAATGGTCTGTGGACAAACCCATCCGCAGAATATTCGACCATAAATTATGGTGAAAAGGATCACGAAAACGACACTTACAATAAGTGCAAGCGCAAACAGAAACATGTCCTGAGGCCAGAACACTTTTCCGAAAATTGCAAATTTGCGTTCGATCACATTGAATAACAACAGTTGATGTCCATTCAATGTAATATGGGGTGCGGCAAACAGAAACGCCAGTAATAGATAACTGACAAGTTTCCGTTTGTTATAGAATGGACCTTTCGGCTTTTTAGCGAAGATCCAAACTCGCTTCCCATCTTCATTAACGGTAGAGATCCGATCACGGAATGCCTCTTCCTCTTCTAAATTTGTTTCCATAATACCGGTTGATTGGTTTTCTGACAGCCTTTGTGGTTAGGCCGGTTTCTGGATAAATTATTTGTATTCTTTTCCTTCTGGTTCTTTTCCTGCAGCGTATGGTAATGACAATACGAATGAAGAAACTTGTTGCAATTGAACAGGGTTCAACTTTGAAGCATGCTCTGGCATTCCATTCGGAGTTCCATATTTGATAGTTTTGAACAGATCTTTTACATCCGGGCCGTAGATCCAATGTTTATCAGTCAAATTCGGACCAATATTTCCCTCTCCTTTAGGATTGTGACAAGCGACACAATTCGTTTCGAATAATGCTTTTCCCGCTGAAAGGTCTTTTTCCTCTGTCATCAAAGTTGCATTTGTTTCATCGACATTCATAGCCATTTTGGATAGATATTCGTCTACGTCCTTCTTGGCTTGTACCATCTCTTTTTCATATGCCTTGTATTGCAGGTCTGAAGTTCCAAGTACGTGGTAGTTTACGATATAAACCAAAGAGAATATGATCGTGCCGTAGAATCCCCATAGCCACCAAGGCGGAAGATTGTTGTCCAGCTCACGAATACCATCATATTCATGTTGCATTAAGATCGTATGTTCTTCTTCGATCGGAACAACATCCGTAAGGATCTGATTGATCTTCTTCACGTTCACAGCCGCTGCTTCCGCAACCTGCTTCTCTGTGCGTACCATGCTCAAGAATTCTCTGAACATCCTTCTTAGATATAACAACACTGAAATCAAAATGAGGTCGATCACTACCATTACGTATAGATCGCTGTTTTCAATGATCAACCAAGGCATTCCTTCTGCTGCCTCACCTGGTCCATTATATGTAAAGGCGTATGCGCCATTTTGAGAAGCAATGAATAGAATACTAGCAATCAAAATAATGATCGTATTCATGGCGCCGTTTCCGGAATTGTTTCTTTCAGCTAGTTTTTTCTTAAAGTAATCTGAATTGACAAGTCCAGAAATGGTCGTAGACATCACAATGATGGCGATTAGCAAAACGATGATACTTGCCAACAACCAATAGAACAATGTTAAATTCTCCTGATAGTTTGGAACGTAGACTACGTTTTCAGGATCTGTCACAACATCTCCTGATGGTGTCGTCTCCGCAACAGGAGTATAAGTGTCCACATAATTCAGGATCGCGTCGATCTCCTCATTGGATACCTGCTGTGGAGTCATGTCAGTAGGGCTGAAAGATTTTATTTCATTAGCCATTTGACTTTTACCTGTGGCGATAAGATTTTGTGGATTCTTCACCCATTCGTAGATCAATTCACCTTCACCAGCATCAGTCCATTTTTGCTTAACACCTTTCAAGTTTGGCCCAGTTGAGTTTTTCTCGAGCATATGGCAGGTGTTGCATTTTGCCTTGAATAATGCTGCTCCGTCTTGAGCAGTTAATGTTAGGCTGGTCAGTCCGAAGAGTAGTGCAGCGCTTATATTTTTTAATGTACTTTTCATGACATTGTTCATTTCTCAGTTCAAAAATTCGTCCTTATCGATTCCTGTATCATTTAGAGGAATATCACTTAGTTCTGCAACTTCTGCTTTGCTCATTCTGATCACTCGAGTCAAAATCACAGCGAAGAACAAAACGAAGATCATTAGCGAAAGCACCGGATAGATCGCTATCCCATCAATGCTTGTTAAATTGTGTGTGATAAATCTTAACATGGCAATTAATTTTTAGCAGTTTTGGTACTTTCCGCTTTGATATCCACACCCAGACGTTGCAGGTATGCGACCATAGCGACAATTTCTTTCTTCTGAAGTTTAGCGATCTCAGCTTCCTTATTCAGTCCTTTCATTACTTCTGCCGGTTGGTTGTTAATGATGTCAGTAGCAATAATCTTGGCTTGTGCTTCCAGATCCTTCAATGCTTCTTTTTCATATCCAGCCTTGTAAGGAACTCCAAGGGTTTGCATTGCAGAGATCTTTTTCTCGATCAGACTTACATCAAGATCATCTTCTTTCATCCAAGTGTAAGCTGGCATGATTGATCCCGGCGATACATCTTTCGGACGGATCATGTGTTGATAGTGCCAGAAATTACTTCTAAGTCCACCTTCTCGTGCCAGATCCGGACCTGTTCTTTTTGAACCCCACTGGAATGGATGGTCGTAAACGAACTCTCCAGACTTTGAATATTCACCGTAACGAGCTGTTTCGAATCGCAAAGGACGGATCATCTGAGAGTGACAGTTATAACATCCTTCTCTGATGTATAGATCTCTACCTTCAAGTTCCAGAGGAGTGTATGGTTTGACACTTGCAATGGTCGGTACGTTGCTCTTCACGATCATTGTTGGAATGATCTCCACTAATCCTCCGATAGCGACTACCACAATACTAAGTAGCATAAATCTGACAGGGCGTCTCTCGATAGCTCGGTGCCAGTATTCTCCCTTTGGAGCTACATTCATATTCTTTGTAACGGTTGCTTCTGCTTCTTCATCAGCAAGGAAGTTTCCGGCTTTTGCAGTTTTGATAAGGTTATAGAACATCATTACCGCACCACTTAAGAATAATAGACCTCCTAGAGAACGCAACATGTAATATGGTTTCAAGGCGTCAACTGTTTTCAAGAAGTCAGCATTTGCTAGAGTTCCATCCGGGTTGAAATCCTGCCACATCAGACCTTGCATGAACCCTGCGATGTACATAGGGATTGCATAAAGAATGATTCCAAGTGTTGCGATCCAGAAATGCTGATTTGCGAGCTTCTTTGAGTACAACTGTGTTCTAAACATTTTAGGGAACAACCAGTACAATAAACCAAATGTCATCATACCATTCCATCCAAGACCTCCCACGTGTACGTGAGCAATTGTCCAGTCCGTGAAGTGAGAGATCATGTTAACGTTCTTCAGGGAAAGCATTGGTCCTTCAAAGGTTGCCATACCGTAGCATGTCAATGCTACTACCATGAATTTCAACATCACATCGTCTCTTACTCTATCCCAGGCACCACGAAGAGTAAGTAGCCCGTTAAGCATACCTCCCCAAGAAGGAGCGATCAACATCACCGAGAACACAACTCCCAGACTCTGTGCCCAATCTGGAAGTGATGTATACAATAAGTGGTGAGGACCAGCCCAGATATAAATGAAGATCAAGGCCCAGAAGTGAACGATCGAAAGTCTGTAGGAATAAACCGGACGCTGAGCAGCTTTTGGAACAAAGTAGTACATCAGTCCTAAATAAGGTGTTGTAAGGAAGAATGCAACGGCATTGTGACCATACCACCATTGAACTAATGCGTCCTGAACCCCGGCATACCAGGAGTAACTCTTGAAGAACGAAACTGGAAGCTCAAATGAGTTGAAAATGTGAAGGATTGCAACAGTTACGAATGTGGCAATATAAAACCAGATCGCTACATATAAGTGCTTTACCCTTCTATTCAGGATTGTCATGAACATATTCAATCCGAAAACAACCCAAAGAACTGTGATCAGAATGTCGATCCACCACTCAAGCTCTGCATATTCTTTTCCACTTGTAATACCAAAAGGCAGCGTTAATGCTGCACAAAGGATGATAAATTGCCAACCCCAGAAGTTAATGGTACTTAGCTTATCACTCCACATTCTAGCCTTGAGCAATCGCTGGAGCGAATAATAAACCCCCATGAAGATCCCGTTTCCTACAAATGCGAAGATCACAGCATTTGTGTGAAGTGGTCTTAAACGACCGAATGATAAAAAGCTGAATCCAAGGTAGTCATTAAAGAACTCCGGAAAAGCAAGCTGTAAGGCTATGATCAACCCTACGAGCATACCGACAATACCCCAGATTACCGTGGCATAGGCGAAATACTTTACGATCTTATTGTCGTAACTAAACTTCTGTACTTCCATCTGATTTTTGATTTGTGTTTAATTTATTTTCATCATCGTAGAGAATGCGCACTGACGGCGTAAAGTCATCCTCAAATTGTCCTGATTTTGTTGCCCAGAAAAATGAAAGCAAAAAGAACAGTGCGATCAGAAGACTTACGATTAACATTAAATAGATCATTCCCATGGAACAAAATTGCCAACTGGGCAGTCGGAAAAGAATGACTCGCATTAGAACAAAAGATGATAAATATCATGTTTTGTTTTTTCCTGATTTTTAGCGGCTGTTTAAATCAAAAGATCATTTTTTGACCTGGACTAACAGAGTGGATATCAAAACCACTGTTATTGAGGAGATTGGCATGAGGATCGCGGCAATCAACGGGCTCAAATTTCCCGAAATCGCGAATGACAAGCCGATAACATTGTAGGTCAGTGAAAAGACCAGACAAATCCCCAGAACAACTTTTGAAAATCTGGAAATTTTTAAAAAATGGCCGATTTCATGGAATTTTTTTCCTTCTAAAATAGCATCCGAAGAGGGGGTAAATCTGAAAATATCTTCTGAAACCGCTATGCCAACATCTGCCACACCTAGTGCGCCGGAGTCATTCAATCCATCACCAATCATCATGACCTTGTATCCTTTTGATTTGAGTGATTTGATGTAATTGAATTTGTCTGTGGGAGATTGATTGAATAGAAGATCTGTATCTTTTGGAAAGACCTCAGAAAGCAGAAGTTTGTCCTTTTCCTGATCTCCAGAAACCACATGAAGTCGGTAATTTTTTAATTGCGGGATTAATTCTCTTATCCCGCTTCGCAGCTCGCTACTGGAGACAAATTTGCCGGTTTTACTACCAATTTTCACGAAAACTGTTGTTTCATCTGTCTGCTCAGATGAGCCAACATGTGCAGATGAACCGAGTAATATTTCATTCCCATTAAAGACAGAAGAAAGTCCACTGGATTTTACTTCTTTAATGTCCTTTTCAAGGAGT
Source organism: Bacteroidota bacterium (assembly GCA_006227105.1). Taxonomy (GTDB): domain Bacteria; phylum Bacteroidota; class Bacteroidia; order Flavobacteriales_D; family Crocinitomicaceae; genus M0103. The sequence goes on along the minus strand of SBFR01000048.1, from coordinate 1,091 downwards.
TTTTGATCAGATCTGAATTGGTTGAAATGACTTGATATCGCTCTTGAAAGGGGGTGAGTCGAAGTTCTTGCAAGCTCAAGAATTGCAGATTTCTCAAGTTCAGTCAGTTCATCCCCCGAATAAGTGATACTATGACCTTCCGGATTAGTTAATGTACCGGTCTTATCGAAAACTATATCAGACACCTCATTTATACGCTCTATGACAGCAGTATTTTTCAGGTATAATCCCTTTCTACCAAGAGATCGCATGATATTTCCAAATGTAAAAGGTGCAGAAAGAGCCAATGCACATGGACATGCGACGATCAGGATCGAAACAACAATATCCGTGATCCTTGAAGCATCGATAAAATACCAATAGGCTGAGGCTCCCAGTGCTACGATCATTAGTCCGGCTAAAAAATAAACGGAAAGCTTATTTTGATAAAGGAATCCTGTATGCCCCTTTTTTTCTGACTTAACTTCATTCCATAAACTTGTCAAATGACTTCGGCTCGTTTCCTTCTCGGAAATAAAGATTGCATTTCCTCCAACGAGTTTACCACCTGCAAAAATGAAATCGTCTTTTTTCTTTTTTATCGGTTCTGATTCTCCGGTGACAAAGGAGTAATCAATAGTTGCTTCTTCATCTGCAAGCTTGCTGTCACATGGGATGACTTCTTCATTTCGAATCAAAATTTTATCCCCTGGAATGATCTTTTCGATCTCGACGATCTCTTCGTTTTCTTTGTTAATTCTAGTAACTGCCAATGGAAAGTAAGAAGTGTAATCTCTCTCAAATGATAACATCTGATATGTTTTATTCTGAAACCACTTTCCGATCAACAAGAAAAAAATAAAACCTGCAAAGGAATCCATGTATCCGGGACCTTCACCCGTAACTATACTGCTTGCACTTTTGACGTATAACGCAATAATTCCAATTGTTATAGGAACATCCAGATTTAATGTCTTGTGTTTTATTGCAGTGAAAGCCGATTTGAAATAATCAGATGCTGAATAAAGAAGGACAGGAATAGAAACAGCAAGTGAAAGGTAGGACGTGAAATTTCTGAAATCAGGATTATCTTTTTCAATTCCCAGATATTC
>SBFR01000040.1 GCA_006227105.1 Bacteroidota bacterium | reverse complement strand
TACTACCTCGAAGTAAGAAATACACACAAAGACAAAGTGCCAGAAGAATGGATCAGAAAGCAAACGCTTGTCAATGCTGAAAGATACATTACAGAAGAGCTTAAGATCTATGAGTCTAAGATCCTGAATGCAGAAGATAGTATCCACGCAATTGAATCACGGTTGTATCAGGACCTTGTCTTGAGTATGGCTGATTATATTCAACCGATCCAACATAATGCGTTTCTGTTGGCTCAATCTGATTGTTTATGCTCATTTGCGACTATAGCAATTGAAAACAATTACAACAGGCCAACTGTGAACGAAGGATATTCCATCGAAATAAAAGATGGAAGACATCCAGTGATCGAAAGACAAATGAAGATCGGTGAAGAATATATTGCAAATGATCTAAGCCTGAACAGAGAGGATCAACAGATCATCATGATCACCGGACCAAATATGAGTGGTAAAAGTGCCATCCTGAGGCAAACAGCCTTGATCTGTCTGATGGCGCAAATGGGTTCGTTTGTCCCGGCGGCATCTGCCGAATTGGGAATTCTGGACAAGGTTTTTACCAGAGTAGGAGCTTCCGATAATATATCGTCTGGAGAATCAACCTTCATGGTGGAAATGAATGAAACAGCAAGTATTCTGAATAATTTATCTGATCGAAGTCTAATTTTATTAGATGAGATAGGTAGAGGTACCAGTACCTATGATGGTATTTCGATAGCCTGGTCAATTGCTGAATATTTACATGAATTTCCGAAAGCAAAGGCAAAGACACTTTTTGCGACGCACTACCATGAATTGAATGAAATGACAAATCAGTTCAAGCGGATCAAGAATTTCAATGTTTCAGTGAAGGAAGTGGGTACACAGATCTTGTTCATGCGGAAATTGGTTGAAGGAGGAAGTAATCACTCTTTTGGTATACACGTGGCCAAGCTTGCGGGAATGCCTGTTGAGGTCTTAAAAAGAGCCGAATCCATCCTGAAAGAGCTGGAAAAAGAACACCAAATGACCGGTGGAGCTGAGAAAAAAGGAAAAGGTAAAAAGCAGCAAGTACAGAACGATTCAAATGACACCGCAATGCAATTGAGTTTTTTCCAGTTGAACGATCCGGTACTCGAACAAATCAGGGAAGAATTGGTAAGTATTGACATCAATACCCTTACTCCTGTGGAAGCCTTGATGAAATTAAACGAAATCAAGAAATTGACGGGAGGATAAAAAAAAAGTGTTCTGCATTGATTTTTTAGAAATACTTTTTACATTTGTCCCCCGCTACAAAACGATGTAGCGTAGAGAATAAGCGAGAATAGCTCAGTTGGTAGAGCACAACCTTGCCAAGGTTGGGGTCGCGGGTTCGAATCCCGTTTCTCGCTCGCCAAACCACAAAAGTCCTTAGTAATAAGGATTTTTTATTATCCACCAGTCCGGTGGATTTTTGCTCGAGTGGTGGAATTGGTAGACACGCCGGACTTAAAATCCTGTGACCTTTTTGGTCGTGCGGGTTCAAGTCCCGCCTCGAGTACTAAGAGCCTCATCAGAAATGTTGAGGCTTTTTTCTTCATCCCACTAATGACGGGGCTTCCACCCGTTAAAAGTAGATTAGCCCTGATTTATTTCGGGGCTTTTTTTTGCTTTATTTTTCGACGTACGATTTGTAGTTATTCAATATGCATTGCCAACCTTCTCGTTGTCTTTCAAGCGTGTTAACGTCTTCACCCTGAAAGGTTTCTGTGACTAAAATCTTGTCATCTACTTGGTCAAATTGAACTGAAACAGGCCTACCGTCACCAAGGTCGTATTGAAGTAATTTTTGAGGAACTACTTTAGTATAAACTCCCATAAAATCAAAACCGAAACTTCCGTCCTTGGCCTCCATTCTCCAGGAAAACTTACCTCCCTCTTTGGTATCATTTACAGCGGAAGGACAATGCCAATCCTCTGAAGCAAAGTTCCAATGAACAATATGCTCTGGATTAGTCCAGAAGTCCCATGCTTTTTCAATTGTCGAGTTTAACTCAACTGTTATCGTTATTACTTTATCCATGGCTTTAAAATGTGATCAATTTCGGATGTGAGGTGTAAAGATGAAATTAATTTGAGATCATTCAAAGGTTTAATATTTTGTATTTTCAACAGATGAATGAAAGAAAAGTGGTCTTGTACATTTCAATGAGTCTAGATGGATTTATTGCTCGCGAAAATGACGATCTCACTTGGTTGTCGCTAGTAGAAAAAGAAGGTGAAGATTACGGATACAATGGTATGATAGAGCGCTCAGATGCATACATTGTTGGACGCAGAACTTTTGAAATTGTTAAGAAACTGACCGGAGGAGATTTTCCTATGGCAAAGGTCATGGATTGTTATGTAATTACGAGTCAAGAGATAGTTGATGAAGGAGTAAGATCTCACAGCGGAAATATAAAATCCTTGATTCAGGAATTAAAATTGGGCCAGGGAAAGGATATTTATTGCGATGGGGGATCTGAAGTTGTAAGACAATTAATGGAAGAGAATCTGATAGATGAATACATTATTTCAATAATTCCAATCATACTCGGGAGTGGTATAAGGCTATTCTCGGGAATCAAAAATGAAATTGGCATCGAATTAAATGAGGTAAAACAGTTCGAATCAGGGTTGGTGAAACTGAGCTACAAAAGAGTGTGATTTCATTGAATTTTAATTCTTTAGTGAAAGAATATTGATATCTTCGGCCATAATCTAAACACTATTGAGATGAAAAAAATCTACATTCTATCTTTTTTTAGTTTGACGGCATCTTTATGCCTTGCTCAAGCCAATGTTTCCGGTCCTCAGAAAATGAAGAGATCAGACGTGCAAATTGAAAAACGTGCTAAAACTGATGTAAATGATCAAAACAAGGTAACAATTTGGGAAAGTGATTTTTCTACACCCTCAGAGTGGGTTGCTGATCATGACGCCGCGGATTGTTCTCTGGATTTTCAGATAGGCTCGATTTCATGTCAGGGTTTCTATCCGATCAATGACATCGCATCAACGTCTGCAATGAATGGATGGGCGATTTTAGATTCAGATTTTTACGGAGGTGAAAATGGAGGAAACGAAGTTGAGGATAGCTGGTTAACAATGGCTGTCCCTGTAGATTTGACAAGTTACCCGAATGTAGTTGTTGAATTTGAAACCTTTTACAGAGCATACACCTATGAAAAGCCTTACCTGGTGGTAGGTATTGGAGATGGAGCAGGAAATGTAACTTGGCCAACTGACCTTAATCCTGAATCAGATCTTGCGTTGTATCCGAATGTTTTTGATGTTTTCCCTGAAAGAACTTTTGATGAGCAAACATCAGGAACCGAAAACCCACGTTTGGTTCGCATTAATATTTCTGCCATTGCAGGAGGACAGCAAGAAGTGTATATCCGTTTTAACTGGACAGGAACCTGGGGATATGCCTGGTTTATTGATGATTTTAGGATCATAGAACAACCTCAAGACGATCTAGAGTCGAAATTCGCTTTTTTTGCTGGAGTTAATAATGAAGGAATTGAATATGGAAGAACACCTGTTGATCAGTTAGATACCCAGTACGACCTTGGAGGTGAAATTTTAAATTTTGGAATCAACGATCAGACTAATGTGAGTGTGGCTGCTGATTTCGGTTCATTTAATTATACATATCCTGTTGGAACTATGTTGAGCGGAGCAACTGCAACGTATGGTAGTACAGAGTCTCCATCATTAGCTTTAGGAATGTACACTGGAACCTACACGGTTACTTCCGATAACGAACAGTCAGGAGCCCCTGATTTTGGGAACAATGTATCCAACAGAAATTTTGAGGTAACAGAAGCTATGTATTCTCAAGATGGTATAGGTATCCATCCTTCAGGAGATCTTTCTTTGAATTCTTTGGGATCTCCAAATTTTGGTGAACCTACTGAAACATACTTGGCTGCCATGTATCATTTAAAGAACACCGTAAATGTTATTTCAGGTTTTGAAATTGGCCTTGCCTCATCAACAGTAGAGGGAGCAGAATTATTGATAAGTATTGTTGATACGGTTACTTTCCTTTCTAATGGATTACAACCGGTTATCGATTTGAATTCCAATTCAGCAGAAGGTATATATTACTCTGTTTCTGCTTCTGAAATTGCTGCAGGCAAAGTTGGAATCTCTTTCCTTCAACCGATAGAACTACCTGCTGGTGCTTATTATGCGGTAGTGAAGACAATCGATTATGGGGGAACGCCGATAAGAGTGCTTGATGATCAAACAATTGCTCAACCTTGGTACGCATCTATGATCAATTCTCTTGATGATACAGGAACACCAACCGCTTATTCGAACGGAAATGCATTTGCAATTCGTCTTAAAATGGGTGACCAAATGGGTATTGCTGAAGATGTATCTGACCTATTTACAATTTATCCTAATCCGGCACAAGAGACAATTGAAGTATTGTTTTCACAAAACATAGGGAAATCGACTTTGACAATTACGGACATTGCCGGTAAAACAGTTTATTCAAATGTCGAATTAACTGGTGAAAAAATTCAACTTGAAGTAGGTCAACTTCAAAACGGAATTTACTTTGTGAATTTGATCAACGATAACAAATCCACTTCTAAGCGTTTGGTTATTAATAATTAATAATTGAATCTTTGAAAAAATAGGGAGGAACAATAGTGTCCTCCTTTTTTTTTGGATACTAATAAATGATTAAGTAATTTTAGCACTCTAAAAAAATAAAATTAGATTATGAAAAAGGTTTACTTAATTGCAGGAGCACTTATTGGAGCGATGTCTGTGAATGCACAGAAAGCGATCAATACAGTGGTTTCCGCTAAGCATGACAAGACTGATGTTATGCCTGCTAAAAAGAAAGTGGCGAACGCTACTAAGGCCGAAGGAGATATTTTTTGGCAAAATGGTTTTGATACACCGTCTGAGTGGTCTCAAACTACAGGTGTTGGTCACACAGCTGGTGACTGGGCTATTATCAATACACTTCCTTCGAATGTAACTTCTCAACAAGCTGGATATGCTTGGCCAGCAACTTTCTCTGGAGCATCTGGAAACTATGCTTTCATCAACTCTGATGCTGCTGGAGGTTCTGCGTCTCAGGATGCTTATTTTGAATTCAATACAAATATTGACCTTTCAGGAGCTGGAAGTAATTCATTGTATTTGACATTTGCTGAATACTATCGTCATTACTATGACTACAACTATGTTGAGGTTTCTAACGACGGTGGAACAACTTGGACAGAATTTGCTGTTAACCTTGTTTCTGAAGCTGATGGTGTAACTGCAGTTAACTTTAACTGTCTTGATGGTGAGGTAGAAACGTTGAACATTACTCCGGCAATGTCAGGAGGAGCATGGACTAACCAGGTTCGTATTCGTTTCCACTATGTAGGTCAGTGGGACTGGTTCTGGGGAATCGACGATGTAAAGATCGTTCAAGCTTGGGATAATGATGTTAAGATCAATACTTGGTATCAAGCAACTCCAATTGCAACTTCATTTGGTTTAGATTACTATCATATCTCTGCATCTCAGTCTTCTTTCCCTGGATTGACTTTCGGTGCAATTGCTTCAAACAATGGTGCTTTGGATCAGTCTGCAGTTGCTCTTCATGTAACTGGAACTGGTGGTTATGATCAAACTGGATCGTCAGTAGCTATCGCAGGAGCAGCATCAGATACATTATCTGTTGAAACTCCTTACTTGCCAACTGGACTTGGAACAAAGACAGTAAATATCACTACTGAAATTGGTGTTACAGATGCTGATCCAGCGAACAACACTGCTTCATTTGATATGTTCTTGACTCAGTACGAATTCTCTCGTGATAACAACGTTCAAACAAGCTCAATCGGTCAGATCTCATCTCAGGATGCTCAGCCATTGAAAATTGGTAACGTAATGGAGATCTTCAATCAAACTGACATTACAGCTGTTAAGCTTCGTCTTTCTACTCAAGCTGCTGGTGCGGTTGGAGGAGAATTCTTCTGCGAGCTTTATCGTTGGAATGGAGTTGATGCGTACGATTGGATTGCTGAAACTGAAATCAGAACTGTAACTGGTACTGCTGCAACTTGGGTTCAGATTCCACTAGTTGGAGGTCCTGTTACTGTAAACGCTGGTGACGATATCCTTGTTGTTGCTGGTCACTTTGGTGGAACAGACGAAGTACGTTTCGCAATGGCTCAAGGTACATACGAAGGAACTGTTTTGGGTTACACTGCAGCTGATGAACTTTTCTCTTTGACTGATCCAGGAGCGGTAATGATCCGTTTGATCGATGATCCATCTGCTAACGTTAATGAATTGACAAATACTTTCGGTATGTCAGTTTATCCTAACCCAGCAAATGATCTTTCAAATGTTTCTTTTGAATTGAACAACGAGGCTGATGTGAACATCACTGTTACTGATCTTTCAGGAAAGGTTGTTTACACAAATGCATTGGGAACTGTAAACGGAACTCAAAATGTTGCAATCAATACAACAGCTTTGAACAATGGAGTATACTTTGTTAACCTTTCAGTTAACGGTACTGTATCTTCTGAAAAACTTGTTGTAAGAAAATAATTCCTTCTTAAGGAATAGTTGAAGGGGTCGGGTAACCGACCCCTTTTTTATTATGCTAAAAAAAAGATTGAGTACCTTTGACGACTAAATTCAAACTATCAACAATGAAAGCATATGTTTTTCCGGGCCAGGGAGCTCAATTTTCAGGAATGGGAAAAGATCTATATGATAATTCTCCACTTGCAAAACAAATGTTCGAAAGGGCAAATGAAGTTCTTGGTTTTGACATCACTAAAATAATGTTTGAAGGTTCTGACGAAGAACTAAAGCAAACGAAAGTAACTCAGCCAGCGATATTCCTTCACTCAACGATTCTTGCGGCATGTTTAGGAGATTCGTTTCAGCCTGACATGGTAGCTGGACATTCACTGGGTGAATTCTCCTCATTGGTAGCAAATAAAACATTAAGCTTTGAAGATGCATTGACGTTGGTTTCCAAAAGAGCGATTGCCATGCAAAAAGCTTGTGAAGTTGAACCTTCTACAATGGCAGCAATTTTAGGTTTGGAAGATAATGTAGTTGAAGAGATCTGTGGTTCAATTGGAGGAGTAGTAGTTCCTGCGAATTATAATTGTCCAGGGCAATTGGTTATTTCAGGGAGCTTCCCTGCAGTCGAAGAGGCTTGCGCAAAACTTACTGAGGCTGGTGCTAAAAGAGCGATGATCTTGCAAGTAGGCGGGGCCTTTCACTCTCCTTTGATGGAACCGGCGCGAGAAGAGCTTGCTGCTGCGATTGAAGCAACAGAGTTCAAGACTCCAATCTGTCCGGTGTATCAGAACGTAACCGCTTCTGCAGTATCAGATCCGGAGCAAATAAAAAAGAATCTGGTAGCTCAATTAACAGCACCTGTCAGATGGACACAGACTATGAATCAAATGATTGCGGATGGAGCAACAGAAGTGATTGAGGTAGGCCCTGGAAAAGTACTACAAGGCTTATTTAAAAAGGTCGATAGAGCCTTCCCATGTTCAAGTGCAGAACTGATTTGATCAGATAAAAAAATAAAAAGGCTTCAGAAATGAAGCTTTTTTTATGGAATAGATCTTCATACTACATCATTAGAGAAATTAAAAATTCAAGATCATGAAAAAGTTATTCATCATTATGACATTGCTTCTGGGAGCAGGTACTGTTTCAGCACAAGGAGCATTAGGAGAAGTTGTCGGAAACGTAGTAGAAAAAGGAAATAAAAATGGTGTTTACGGAGCACAGGTTTTTATCCTAGATCAGGATAGGAAATATCAGGCAATTACAGATGCCGATGGAAGATTTAGGATCAGTGCAATTCCTGCCGGATCTTACTTCTTAAATATTAAATATTTCAGTGATACCATGTCGAATATACAGGTTAAAGTGCCAATGGACGGTATCTATAATACGGGAGATATTGAGTTTAAAAGTGGTGTTCTTGAAATTCTAGCGATTGACGTAAAAGCGGATGATGGGTCAATAAAGCTTCAATACGGTGAATTACCAGTAAAGGAATTGACTGCAGAGGAAATTGACAGAAGTCCATCTAAATTCAGTGTGAAAGGTCTTGTAACATCAATGACTTCGGAAGTAAGAATGACTGAAGACGGTGAACTTGTGTTCAGAGGAGCGAGAAAGGGTGATATGCTTTACATGATGGATGGAGTGAAAGCAAGTGACGTAGGAAGTGTTCCTGGGGCAGCCATTGGAAGAATGATGGTGTATTCAGGTGGATTGCCTGCTAAATATGGAGATACCCTTGGAGGTGTTGTGGTTATGGAAACCAAAAGCTATTTTGATCTATATAGGGAGTGGGAAGCTGAAGAAATCCGGAAAGGGAACAAATAGAAAAAAGGGTCGTTAAAAACGACCCTTTTCTTTATTTCTTAAAGAATTTCGGACTCTTTTTTTCTACTTCTTTCAAGTAGTTTTTGATCTCTTGCTCATTCTCGGCCTTTAGGACCATGAACATGTTGTCAGATTCGATCACAATGTAATCTTCAAGACCGTCAAGTAATACCAGCTTATCATTCGATACATTGACAATACAATTTTTAGAATCGAAGAGATGAACATGATCACCGATAGCCGAATTTCCATTTTCATCTTTTTTCAAATGCATGCTTAAACTACCCCAGGTTCCAAGGTCACTCCAGTCAAAATCAGCTAATACCACTTCCACATTTTTGGCATCTTCCATGATCGCAAAATCAATCGAAATGTCCTCGCAAGCTTCGAAACATTGATTAACGAATCCCTGCTCCTCGGCGGTGTTGTACTTTGAATTGTCATCACAGAATAATCCAAACAAACCAGGTTGATGCGTTTTCAAAGCGTTCAACACGGTTGTTGTTCTCCATACAAAGATTCCCGAATTCCAGTAAAAATTGCCTTTAGAAAGAAATTCTTTAGCTGTATTCAGATCTGGTTTTTCACGAAATCTAAGCACTTCAGTCGCTTCGCCAGCTTTAGTCCCCTTGTCGGCATCAAATTCAATGTAACCGTAACCTGTGTCAGGTCTTGTTGGTTTTATACCCAGGGTTACCAGTTTATCATCAGTATTAGCTTGGCTAATTGCCGTATTAATAATTTCAGTAAATCGTTGTTCCTTTAGAATTAAATGATCTGCTGGTGAAATGATCATTGTTGCGTTCGGATTAAGTGCATTGATCTTCGCTGCAGCATATGCAATACAAGGCGCCGTATTCTTACGCAGTGGCTCTGTAAGGATCTGATCCATTTGGAGGTCAGGTAATTGTTCCTTTACTATACCAGCATAACTTTCATTCGTCAATACGTAGATCTGTGTTGAAGGGGAAATTGAAAGCAAACGATCATAGGTCATTTGGATCAATGATCTTCCGGTTCCCAATACATCAAGAAACTGTTTTGGCTTCTCAGGGGTAGACATAGGCCAGAATCGGCTACCGATACCTCCGGCCATAATAATACAATAGTTGTTATTCATCTTTGGTTGAATTCAAATGCTTTACAATTGCCAATGAGTTGACAAGATATTTTCTATTCGAATTTATCTCTTCGCAAACATAGCGTTTTCTTCGTAAAGGACCTTTTTTAAAAGATTTGCCATTCACTTCGAAAATGCTGTCAAACGGAAGGTTTTCTAATAGAACTGCGCCTTCAGGATGTTGGTCATAACGGTGGAGAATCCTGCTCAATTGATGATCTGTGCACGAAGATGCCTTTGTTTTTACCAGTGAATTCACAAGGGCCTTTTCAATGTCTGAAGGAAGTTTTCCAGAGTTGATAACCGGAAGAAGTAAGGAACGATACTCATTTTTCCATTCCTCTCCGTGAGGCTTCACTTTCCAACCAAATTTTTCATAAGTATTCAGGTGAGCAAACTCATGAAGTGTTGTGATTAAAAAGGAGTATTGATTCAAATTGCCATTAACAGTAATTCGGTGTTTGTCACCATGCATTCCTGCACGAAAATCACCAAGCTTTGTAGCCCTCGATTTAACGATCGAAAATCGAACTTTTGATGTAAAAAAAAGGCCAGCTACATACCCAACGAATTCTTCAGGTAAGAACCGTGAAAAAGTACTTTTGATCTTTTCTTTTTTGTCATCCCGCTCCACACGATAAAATTAAATGAAAAACACTGATGTGAAGCGAACATTTATCCACAGACGGAGACTTAAAAAAGAAAATAAGCATTATTTTAGCGACAATGAAAATCCTAAGTAACGCAGGGAAGTACTTTATCATGTTAGGCGTGGTATTCAAACGACCGGAGAAATGGTCTGTTTTCAGAACAAGGATGTTTGATGAAGTACAGTTGATTGGGATCAACTCGATTTTCATCGTTGCCTTGATGTCTACTTTCATGGGGGGAGTTATCGCCCTTCAAACCGCATCGAACATGACCAGTCCTTGGCTTCCTGCTTATACGGTTGGTTATATTACGCAATCTTCAACTATCCTGGAATTTTCACCCACTATCATCTCGCTGATCCTTGCCGGTAAGGTTGGATCCAATATCGCTTCAGAAATTGGGACTATGCGAGTAACGGAGCAAATTGATGCACTGGAAATTATGGGGGTGAATTCATTGAATTTTTTGGTGTTGCCTAAGATCAGTGCTGCCATCTTTTTCTTCCCGGTTCTTATCGTCTTTTCAATGGCGCTAAGTATGGTGGGTGGATGGTTGGCATTAATGGCCTCCGGATTGATCACTACGGATACTTATGTTTTAGGAATTCGTTCATTTTTTGAAATGAAGCATGTTTGGTATGCGCTTACAAAAACGGTTGTTTTTGGATTTTTGATCGTATCAATAGCGTCGTTTTACGGATATTACACGAAAGGTGGATCACTGGATGTTGGTCGCTCTTCGACTCAGGCTGTTGTTAGTAGTTCGATAGCCATTTTGATCGCTAATTTCTTCCTGACCCAAATGATCCTATTATCATGATCAGAGTTGAAAATGTAAATAAGTCATTTGGGAAGAATCATGTCTTGCATGATGTTTCCACGGAGTTTCAAAAAGGCAAGGTAAATCTGATCATCGGCCAATCTGGACAGGGTAAATCTGTTTTGGCGAAGTGCATTGTTGGTTTGCATGAAGTAGATACAGGTGGGATCTTTTTCGACGATCGAAACTTTACGGAAATGAATCGCGGACAAAGGACGGATGTTCGAAAGGAGATCGGGATGCTTTTTCAGGGATCTGCGCTGTTTGATTCAATGACTGTTGAGCAAAATGTAATGTTTCCTTTGATGATGTTCACTAAAATGACCAAAAAGGAAATGCAGATGAGAGCAGATTTCTGTCTTGAACGAGTTAATCTTGCAGGAAGAAATAAGTTGCTGCCATCTGAGTGTAGTGGAGGTATGCAGAAGCGTATCGGTATTGCTCGAGCGATCTCAATGAATCCGAAATACCTGTTTTGTGATGAACCGAATTCAGGACTTGATCCGATGACCGCAATTTTGATCGATGGATTGATCAAAGAGATCACTTATGAATATGAGATCACAACTGTTGTTATTACGCATGACATGAACTCAGTGATCGAGATCGGAGATAATGTGATCTTTATACACAAAGGAGAGAATTGGTGGCAAGGAGACAGAAAATCCATCATTACCACTGAAAATAAAGAGATATTGGAGTTTGTTTATGCTTCTGAATTCATGAAGGAGATCAGGGCTTCAATGCAGCAGGCTCTTGGTTAATCAGTTAGATCAGATTCTATGTCCTGATCTTCGTCTTCAAGTAATTTTTTGTCGATTTGTTTCTTTGCTTTGGCTCCCATGATCTTAAGCTTTTCGGCACTTCTCATTAGATTTCCGCTTCCAATGGTAAGTTTGTTCATAGCTTGATCATAGGCAAGGATGGCGTCCTTTTGTTTTGAGCCAATTTTCTCCATGTCTGAAACAAATCCCACGAACTTATCATATAACCTTCCTGCCTGTTCTGCAATTTCGATGGCATTCTTATTTTGTCTTTCCTGTTTCCAAATAGAGCCAACAGTTTTTAGGGTAGCCAATAGCGTTGATGGAGTCACTAAAACAACTCTTTTTTCCCAAGCTTGCTGATAAATATTAGGTTCTTCCTTGATCGCTAGAGCGAATGAGGATTCTAAAGGAATAAACATTAGAACAAAATCAGGGGAAGTTATACCAGGTAAATGAGAATAATCTTTTTCTCCCAGGATTTTAATGTGTGTTTTAATGGAAAGCAAATGGTCAGATAATGCTCTTTTCTTGATCTCTTCGTCACTTGCATTGATATATTGTTCGAATGCTTTCAATGAGACCTTTGAATCAATTACGATATGTTTGTCATCCGGTAATTGAATGATAACATCGGGTCTTAGTAAATTACCGTCAGCGTCCCTGAAACTATTCTGAATGAAATATTCTCTGTTTTTTTCGAGGCCGCTAGTTTCTAAAATCCTTTCCAAAGCAAGTTCACCCCAATCACCCTGAACCTTTTGTTCACCTTTTAACGCATCAACGAGATTCTGAGCTGTATTGTGCATTTTTGAATGCTGTTCTGTTAATGATTTGATAGTGGAACTCATCGAAGCAAATCGCTCAATGTCTTGCTTATTGGCCTCTCTAACTTCTTTTTCAAAGGATGCAATTCTTTCTTTCAGAGGATCTAAAAGAGCATTTAATTTCTGTTCATTTTCGTTTTTCAAAACAGTCGCTCCCTGATTTACCAGGTCCTTTCCTAATAACTCAAGCTGAATTCTCAGTTCTTTTTGTTTTTCTTCAGAATATCTTTTCTCAGTTTCCAGGATCTCGGAGAGTGATTCATTCCTTGACTCTAAAGCAATCACTCTTGATTTGAGTTCTTCTGTTTCTTTGAGCCATCGAATTTCATTGGAAGAAGCTTCAAATTGAGCATTCCTTAATTTTTTATTTTCCGTGAACAGCAATATGAATCCAATGCCCAGAAGCAGAGATAATGCAATAAGTAAAATTTCAAGCATAATTAAAAGTAAGCAATATATCCAAAATGTATTTTACCATCTTTTAGTAAAATTGGATTTGTGAATTGTTTCCCCAATGCATAGGTAATCACAAATGATCCGATTTTAGTTCCGAACGAAATTCCTCCCCCAAATCCAAAAGGATGGTCTTGAAGATATGAACCTGCATTTTTCTCATAAAACCCCTGATCGTAAAAAACAAAGAGGTTCGAATTGCGATCCAGAATAAAGCGATACTCTAACGTAATGATACTAAAGGTAGATGCATAGATTTCTTGTTCATTGAATCCTCTTATTGACGTAAGTCCACCAATACGGCTCAGCTCATTGAAGTATATAGAAGGTGTATAATAGGTTTCGGTTTGAAGTCCAAATTTCAGGACATTTCTTTTGGTAAAAGGTAAATAGTAATTCAACACGAATGAGCCACCGAAAGTAGATGTTTTAATAAACTGACTTGTATCGCTGTTCCTCGATCTTCTGGACCCAGAATAACCGCTAAAATAATATTCGATTCCTCGTGTTGGGTTAGGTATATAATCAAGTTTTTTGTGTTCGAATCCAATGCCATAATTACTCATCTTGATATCGGCCAGATCATTGCTCTGTGCACTGGAATTCAATCGATTTGAGTTTTGATTCCGATAAAACACATTGATAATATTACCATTGGGCATTGAATACTGAACACCTAAAGACGATTTAACTTCAAGAAACGTGGAATCTTTTTTAAAAAGGTCCAGGTTCAAGTTTACTCCAAAAGGTGATTTAAATAAAAAAGGGTAATTCAATGAAACGTTTAGAAGTGGTGATTGTGGTTGAATACTTCTCCATTTGAGTTTTATTGATTCCCCTCTTTTTAAAACGTTGGTCAGCTTTAAGCTGAGATCTCCGGAAAGATAATACCTGTTAAGTGTCGGGTCTGTTTGAAGACCAAGGAGTCCGTTTGCACTGCTGATCGGCAATGATCGTAAATATAAATACAGCTCGACTCCACCATCCGTAAACAACACTTCAAATGGTTTGATCTCTTCGATGTAAGGGGTTTGAGCAATCTTTTCTGAAAGATCTTTAATGGAAATTTCAGAGTAGTGACTTCCTGGTTTTATTTGAGTGATCGATTGAACAAGTTGAGATGAGATCGAGGAATCTCCTTTGACAATTACTTCTTTCCATTTGTAATAAGTCCCTTTTTCGATGGAAAGCTCTGCATTAATGCGGTTATGATCAATTTGAATGTTTTTGAGTGTAACACTTGCAAATGGATA